>JANOYK010000663.1:0-4856 GCA_031428855.1 Burkholderiales bacterium
ATCTCGATCAGCACGCCGATGCTCCACATCCAGCCGATCACGCTTTTGCTGTAACCGAGTTGCGCGAGGTAAATCGACAAGAACGTGTAGAGCGCGGCGTGCGCAAACGCGTTAAGCGCGCTGGCGGCGAGGAACACCCGCACCGCGGGCAATCGCAGTTGCGCACGCAGCGATGCACGCTCACCCTCTTGCACATGGGTGGCCGGTGCCGGAATCAAAAACGACACCAGCGCCACCACAGCGAGCAGCGCCACCGTCACATGCAGCACCCATGCCACCGGCATGGCATCGAGCACATAGCCCAGCCCCAGCACCGACGCGATGAAGCCGACCGAACCCCAGACGCGGATACGCCCGTAATCGCCGGGCCGCTCGCGCACGTGATCGAGCGTGATCGCCTCGACCAGCGGCATCTGCGCGCTGGTAAAAAAATGCACTGCCACCATCACCGCGAACAGCCACGCGAAACTCGCGCCGAAATACACGCCGCCAAACGCCGCACACGAACACAGCGCCGCCGCGCGCAAAATCGTATGCGGCTTGCCGCTGCTGTCAGCCAGATGGCCCCACGCGCCCGGGCCAAAAATGCGCATGATCTGGGGAATCGAATAGAGCAGGCCGATCTCGGCCGCCGTCATCCCAAGGTCTTTGAAATAGAGCGTGATGTAAGGCGAGTACGCGCCCACATAGGCGAAGTAGGCGAAATAATACAAACCCAATACGGCGGAGAAGCGCATGGAGAGCGGGTTTCAGGCCATCGATAGCCTGAAATCCTTGTGTACCAAGGGTTTCAGGCCGGTAGCGCAGCGCAATTTAGGCCGCGCCGGGTACACGCGCGGGAATGCGCGGCGTGTTCACCTGCACATCGCCACACTGCGCACGCTGGCGCAGCGCGTGATCCATCAGCACGATCGCCAGACAAGCCTCGGCAATCGGTGCCGCGCGAATGCCGACACACGGGTCGTGCCGGCCATGCGTCTCCACCACCACCGGCTTGCCATTGACATCAACCGAGGTGCGCGCGAGGCGAATGCTCGAAGTCGGCTTCAACGCAATCGATGCCACGATGTCCTGCCCGGTCGAGATGCCGCCGAGCACACCACCAGCGTTGTTGGATCGAAAACCAGCCGGCGTCATCTCATCGCCATGCTGCGTGCCTTTTTGCGTTACCGCACCGAAGCCCGCGCCGATCTCGACGCCCTTGACCGCGTTGATGCCCATCAGCGCATGCGCGATGTCGGCATCAAGCCGGTCATACAGCGGCTCGCCCAAACCGGGCGGCACGTTTTCGGCAACGACAGTGACGCGCGCGCCCACTGAATCGCCCGACTTGCGCAGCGCATCCATGTAGGTTTCCAGCCGCTCGACATACGACACATCCGCCACAAAAAACGGATTGGCCGCGCGGTCATTCAGATCGTCCCAGCTCTTGAACGGCACCACCACGTCGCCTAACTGCGCAAGGTAGGCGCGAATCACGATGCCATGTTTTTCCAGCAGCCACTTGCGCGCAATCGCCCCCGCGCCCACGGTGGGCGCAGTCAACCGGGCGGAGGAGCGCCCGCCGCCGCGATAGTCGCGAAAACCGTATTTCTGCACATAGGCGTAATCCGCGTGACCGGGACGGAACGAATTGGCAATATTGCCGTAATCCTTGCTGCGCTGATCTTCATTGCGGATCAGCAGCGCAATCGGCGTGCCGGTGGTCTTGCCTTCGAACACGCCGGACAAAATCTCCACGCCGTCCGATTCCTGCCGCTGCGTCACATGACGCGAAGTGCCGGGCTTGCGCCGGTCAAGGTCACGTTGAATGTCCTCCGCCGACAAGGCCATGCCGGGCGGGCAGCCATCGACCACGCAGCCAATCGCCGCGCCGTGCGACTCGCCGAAATTGGTGACGCTAAACAGGTGGCCTAAGGTGGAGCCGGACATGAAGACAGCGTGTGTGACACGCGAGGAGGGTGACTGAGGCGATTTTAGCTGACGCCTTGCGCTCACTTCCTCCGTGCAGCGAGTTGACCGCTCCGCACCAGACGCAGCATTAAACCCGGCGTCTCACTTCAACTCCCCACGCATCTCCAGCGTCACCGCCTGTAATCCCTCTGGCGTCACCACTTGCGGTGCCCACTCGGGCGCGACTTTGAGTTCAACCCGCGCGAACGCACCGCGCCGGAACGGCCGCGTCATGGCCGGGCCGCCCTTGCGGCTGAAGAACGAGCCCCACAGTCCGCACAGCGCCATCGGCACCACCGGTGCGGGCTGGCGTTTGAGAATTTCCATCACGCCGGGGCGGAACGGGTGCATCTCGCCGGTGTCGGTGATGCGCCCCTCGGGGAAGATGCCGACCAGGTCGCCGTCCCTGAGTGCTTGCGCAGCGGTGTCGAACGCGCGGTCGCGCATTGCGATGTCTTCTTTGGCCGATGCGATCGGTATCGCTTTACCGGTTTTGAAGACGAACGAGAGCAGCGGGATTTTGAAAATGTTGTGATCCATCACGAAGCGAATCGGGCGCGGGCTGGCCGCCGCAATGACGAGCGCATCGACGAAGCTGACGTGGTTACAGGTGATGATGGCGGGGCCGGTGGCGGGGATGTTGTCGAGGCCGGTTTTGCGCAAGCGGTAGACGCTGTGGATCAGCATCCAGCACAGAAAGCGCATCAAAAATTCCGGCACCAGGGTGTAGATGTAAATGGCGACCAGCGCGTTGAGCACGGCGGTGGTGAGGAACAATTGCGGGATCGAAAAACCGGCGCTGAGCATCACCGCGGCGAGCAGGCTGCTGGCGATCATGAACAGGGCGTTGACAATGTTGTTGGCGGCGATGATGCGGGCGCGGTGCGACGGTTCGCAGCGGGTCTGGATCAACGCGTAGAGCGGCACCGAATAAAAGCCGCCGAACATGGCGAGCAAAAACAGATCGGCCAGCACGCGCCAGTTAGCTGCGCTGGCGAGCAAGCTGCCCACGCCCGCCTGCGCCATCGGCTGCATGCCTTGCGTGGCAAAAAACAAATCGGCTGCAAACACGCTCATGCCGATCGAGCCGAACGGCACCAGGCCGATTTCAATTTTGTGGCCCGACATGCGCTCGCATAGCAATGACCCCAGGCCGATGCCTACCGAGAACACGGCGAGCAGCAAGGTGACCACGCTTTCGTTGCCGCCGAGCACGTCTTTGGCAAACGGTGAGAACGAGGTCAAAAATGTGGCACCGAAAAACCATAGCCAAGAGATGCCGAGCATGGACAAGAACACGGCGCGGTTGGTGCGCGCAAGCTTGAGGTTCGCCAGCGTTTCAGTCAGCGGGTTCCAGTTGATGTGCAACTGCGGCTCCGGCGCGGGCGACGCCGGAATGAAGCTGGCGATGACGCGGCCAGCCAGCGCCACTGCCACGCACAGCACCGACACGTAAACCGGGCCGTTGCCAGCGATGCCCGCCAGCGCGCCGCCCGCCATGGTGCCGAGCAGGATGGCGACGAAGGTGCCCATCTCGACCAGGCCATTGCCACCGGTCAGTTCATGCTCTTTGAGGTGTTGCGGCAGGTAGGCGTATTTGACCGGGCCGAACAGGGTGGAGTGCAGGCCCATCAAAAATGTGGCGCAGTAGAGCAGGCTCACCGAGTGCCCCGCAAAACCGGCGCTGGCCACCAGCATGATGCCGATTTCGAGCGACTTGACCAGCCGGATCAGGCGTGCGCGCTCGAACTTGTCGGCCAACTGGCCGGCCGTCGCTGAGAACAGCACGAACGGGGCGATGAAGACGGCACCGATCAGAAACGCGGCGGTCTTGGGATCACCGCCGCCAAAACTGGCGGCGTGAAACGTCACCAGAATCGTGAAGGCAAATTTGAAAATGTTGTCGTTCGCCGCGCCGGCAAACTGGGTCCAGAAAAATGGGGCAAAGCGCCGCTCGCCAAGCAGGGCAAACTGGCTTTGGTCTTTCTGGTGGGGCGGGCCGGCGGTGTCTGTCACGGTATGCATGGAGGCAGTATCGCGGCGGGAGCGGCAATCAGCAAACGGGGCAGCGCGGGTAGCGCCCTACGCACCCGTGCGTAGCGCCGATGCGCCCGCGCGTAGCGCCGGTGGTGCGCTCTGCGCCAGCGGCGCATGCCACGCAAGTACCGGCTGCCATTCCGGCAACAGCGGCAAAACCCTTGTCCCCCAACGGTTTGCGGGGCATCGCCCGCATCAAACCGGTCAAGCCCATCAAGCCGGCCAATCCTTGATGTAGCCCTTGAGCATACGGTTTTCAAACGCCTGCTCTTCCAGCACCGCCTTGGCAACGTCGTGAAACGAAATCACGCCGAGCATGGTGTCACCTTCCATCACCGGCACATAGCGCTGGTGTTTTTCGAGCATCAGTGCGCGCAGTTGATCGACTTCCATGTCCGGTGTCGCCAGTGCCGGCTCGGCCACCATCACGTCACCCACCTTGATCTCGGCCATGGTCGGCGTGGGGCCGGTGCGGTGCTCCGTCTGGCGTTTGGCGAGCACCCGCAGCACCTCGCGAAACGTCAGCATGCCGGCCAGCTTGCCGCCTTCCATCACCACCACCGAGCCGATGTCGTGATTGGCCATTGATATCACCGCTTCGGACAACAAGGTTGACGGGTTCACCGTCCACAAGGTGCCGCCTTTGATACGCAGAATTTCTTTGACTTGCATGATGGACTCCTCTGCTTCTTTCGGGCCGGTGTGACCCGGCACCCTTTGCGCAACCCGGCGCAACCCGGCGCAACCCGGCTCAACACCGGCTCAACACCGGTTCAACACCGGCTCAACACCGGCTCAACACCGGTTCAACACCGGCTCAACCCGGTTCAGCCGCCTGCCATACCTTATAACCTACGCCCTCTGCA
>JANOYK010000664.1:0-2406 GCA_031428855.1 Burkholderiales bacterium
CAAATAGAAAATGCCCTGCACCCACTTGCCCAGATAGAACTTGTGGCCGCCAAACCCGCCCAGGAAGAATGTAATCAGCAGCAGGGCAGTCTTGTTCACCAGCCCAGGCTGGCGCACGCCGCATTTAGGACAAATCTCGGCCAGTGTTTTAATCCCGGCTCCGCAGGAATGGCAGATCTTTTGATCCGATTCAAGTGCGGCGCCAGGGGCGCTATAGGGGTTTGCCGCTTCCATGATTGCCTCCCTTGTTGTTTGGCTGGCGCGCGGGCAGGCACCGGAACCGCAGCGCTGCCAGCGCCATCACAGTGTAAATCTGTTTGTGGGGAGCGCATCTTGCGGGGGCGGGGTGCTGGAATCGGGCGCAGACGATTGGCCCCGTGCGCACCCCCGTTGCTACAAACGCCCGGCCCGCTTGATCTCCAGGTAGCGGTTCACCAGCGCAATCGGCAGTTGCTTGGGTTCGACATCCAGCGTCATCGCTCCGCCGTGTTCGATCCGTTTGATGGCGCGGGCGCGTTCGTGCAGGTAGTCCTGGGTGGCGGCGTGGGTGAGGGCGCTGTCGAGGCCAGTGACGCGCTGCATCAGGGCTTGCTCCAGCGAGGGTTCGCGCAAGGATGCGAACAGCACCAGGTGACGCTGGCGCAGCAGATGCAGCGCTGGCCGCAGCACATCGTCGTCTTCGTCGCGCAGGTTGGAGAGCACGATCACGAAGGCGCGGCGTTTGAGGCGCACCGATAAATCGACTGCGGCCTGATAGTAGTCAGGGGCCATCAGGCCGGGCTGGATGTCGTAGAGGCCGTTGAGCAAGAGGTTGATGGTGGCGCCAGATTTGCGCGGGGCCGAGAAGCGCGGGGTTTCAGTGCCGAAGGTCATGTAGCCGACCGCATCGCCCTGACGCAAGCTGACGTAGCCGAGCAGCAGGGCGGCGTTGAGCACATGGTCGAAGTGGGTCAGGTGGGTGGTGTCGGCGTCGGACGCGCTCATGCGCCGGCCGCAGTCGATCAGGAACACGATCTGCTGATCGCGCTCGTCGCGGTATTCGCGCGAGATCAGCTTGCGCACGCGCGCGGTGGCGTTCCAGTCGATCTGGCGCTGCGAGTCGCCGTCGCGGTATTCGCGCAATTGGTGAAAGTCGAGGCCTTCGCCGCGCCGCCGCCGTTGCAGGATGCCGATTTGCGACAGGCGGTTGTCGGTGGCGAGCAGGGCGTAACCGGTGAGCGCGGCAAAGTTGGGGTAGATGCGCACGGCCGATGGAACGGTGATGAAGACCTTGCGCTCCCACAAATGCAGGGGCGAGGTGATGCGCACATCGCAACCGGTGAAGTTGACATCGCCGCGCTGCAACGGGGTGAAGCGGTAGGCCGCCTGCGCGGTGCGGCCGGCCGGCAGCACCAGCGTGAGCGGCAGACCTTCGACGATGGACTGGGGCGGATGATGGTCGTAGAGCGCCAGGGCGAGCGCGCGGCTGCCGCGGTTGACCAGCTTGAGCCGCACTTCGGCGGCAACGCCGATCGGCAGTGAGCCTGCAACATCGCGCGTGAGTTCGAGCGCGAGCGGGGCGCGGCTGAGCAGGCAGTCGGCGAAAGCGGCAATCGCGAGCAGCGCGCCGAAGCCCTGCCAGACCGATTCGGCTAGCGTGGCGGCAGTAAAAAAGGCTGCGAAGGCGGCAAACGGCGAGAGCGCGCCCGCTGCTGCTGCGCTGGTGTTCGCCGTGGGCAGCGCTGCCGCGACGAGGGCCGCGACCAGGCCCAACGTGAGCCAGGCAATGGCGCACGCGAGCAGCAGCTTGCCGGGACGCATGGAATGGTTACTGACGCGGTGCAGCGACTTGTTCGAGCAGCGCGGTCAGCAGTGAGTCGCTGTCGCGCCCTTCAATCTCCAGCTCGGGTGCCGGACGCACGCGGTGGCGCAGCGCCGGGGTGGCGACACGTTTGATGTCGTCCGGTGTCACGTAGTTGCGCCCGCTCATCAGTGCCAGCGCGCGCGCCGCGCGCACCAGTGCGAGGCCGCCGCGCGACCCCGCGCCACTCGACAAACCCGGAAACTCGCGCGTCTTGCGCACGATCCGCACGGCGTAGTCGATCACTGCATCACTCGCATCGACCATCGCCGTCATCTGCTGCAAGGTCTGCACCACTTGCGGTTTGACGATGGTTTGCACTGCGTCGACTGCGAGTTTGTCGCCGCTTTTGCCGAGCGTCACACTGCGCGTCATGGCGACTTCATCGGCGTGGCTGGGAAAGTCGAGGTTGAGTTTCAACAGGAACCGGTCTAGCTGCGCCTCCGGCAGCGGGTAGGTGCCTTCCTGCTCGACCGGGTTTTGCGTGGCCAGCACCATGAATGGCGCGCCCAGCGCATGGGCCACGCCTTCAATCGTCACCTGCGCCTCCTGCATCACTTCGAGCA
>JANOYK010000665.1:0-4596 GCA_031428855.1 Burkholderiales bacterium
AGCGCCGCGCGATGCACTGCACTGGTGGACGCCTCAGGGCATAACAAATAGGCCGTGCCGATCTGCACGCCCGCCGCACCGAGCGCCATCGCCGCTGCCACACCCTGCGCATCGGCAATCCCCCCCGCCGCGATTACCGGCACTTTCACCGCGCGCACGATTTGCGGCAACAGCGCGAACGTGCCCACCTGCGTGGTGATGTCATCGCCCAGGAACATGCCGCGATGCCCGCCCGCTTCAACCCCTTGCGCGATCACCGCGTCGACGCCGTGCGCTTCGAGCCACAGCGCTTCGTCGACCGTGGTGGCTGACGACAAAATTTTCGCGCCCCAGCCGCGCACGCGCGCGACAAGCGCTGCGGACGGCAAGCCGAAATGAAAACTCACCACCGGCGGCCTGAACGCTTCGAGCACATCAGCCGCTTCGGCAGTGAAGGGTGCCCGCCCCGGCCCGGCGGCAATCGTGGCCGCGTCGATGCCGAACTCGGCGTAGTAAGGTGCCAGCGTGGCGCGCCAGCGCGTTTCGCGCTCATCACTCGGCACCGGCGGCACGTGGCAGAAAAAATTGACGTTGTAGGGCTTGCTGGTGCCAGCCTTGATGGCGTCGAGTTCGCGGCGCATTGCATCAAGCGTGAGCATGGCGCACGGCAGTGAGCCAAGGCCGCCAGCGTTCGAGACGGCGATGGCGAGCGCCGCACCTTGCGCGCCGGCCATCGGGGCTTGAATCAGGGGCAGGTCAGTTAGCGTCAGCATCGCGGCACGCGCATCACATCGTCGGGCTGTTGAATTCACCGCCCAGGGCGGCAAGCCCCCAGGGCAGCAATTGCGCATCGAGCGAGAACACGATGTGTCCAGCGGCAGCGTGGGCATCGCGGAACATGCGCTGGATCGGATACTTGTCGTAGATGCCGTTGGCACCGGCCATTTCGTGCAGGCTGTCGATCGCCCCGGTGGCCATCTTTACCATCATCGCGCTGTTGCGGCGGAAGCGCAGCTTGGTGGCGATGTCGAGGCGGCCGCCGCCCTTGACGATGTTCGCGGCCTCGACACAATCGGCATGCATCCAGGCGTAGGCACCGTCGATCTTGGCACCGGCCATGCCAACCCGCAGTTGCACGGTGGGCAAGTCGCGCATCTTGGCGGCGCTGTAGCTGGTGCTGCGCGCCTTGACCGATTCGATGGTCTCGTCGAGCACTGCGCGCGCGTTGCCGAGTAATGATGCGCCGATGCCGTTGCCGCCGAGCGCGCTGGTGGGCACGCGGTACATTGGATTGGTATGCACCGCGAGGCCCGGGAACTCGTGGCCGGGCTGGTTGATCTGCTGCGACAGCACGCGGTGCGCGGGCACGAACAGGTCCTTGCACTTGACGCTGCGGCTGCCGGTGCCGCGCATGCCCAGCGTCTGCCAATCATCGATGATCTGGTAGTCCGCGCGCGGCACCAGGCACATGCACCAGTCGACCGGCTTGCCGTCTTCTTTGACCACGCAGGCGAGCATGTTCCATCCGGACACATCGACGCCCGACGAGAAGCCCCATTGCCCGCAGAGCAGCAGGCCGCCGTCCACCAGCCGCCCCTCGCCCTGTATATAGGCGATGCCGGAAGCGATCAGGGCATCGGGGTCCGGGCCCCACACATCCTCCTGTGCCTGCATCGGCCATTGCGCCAATTGGCGGTGGTGCGAACTCAGGTTGGCGAAGGTCCAGCCGGTCGAGGCGCAGCCGCGCGCGAGAATCTCCGGCAGTTGCATGAAGGCGGGGAAATCGAGTTCCATGCCGCCCCACAGCTTCGGTTGCTGGAACCGGAACAGGCCGCTCTGGTGCAGCGCTTCGAGCACCGGGTCCGGCATGTGGGTGGTTTTTTCGGTGAGATCGGCCTGCGCGCGGATGAACGGGATCAGTTGCCGGGCGCGCGCCAGCGCCTCTTCGTGGCTGACATCAGCGAAACGGGTTTTCGCACGCGCTGCGGATCCTGCTAGCAGTTGTCCGTTTTTTGCGGGGGCGTTCATCTTGTCTTCGGTTGAGTGTTGCAGAGTTCCTGCCGCCGGCCGCTGTGGAGATGGGCGTGCGCGATGGCGTAACGACGCGGAACCTTACCCGCCACTGTTTTCGTTGTCAATCGATACACCATCGATACACCATCGCACCAGCTCTTGCACGCAGATGCCTTGCAACATTGCTTCAGTTCGCGGCAGGTTCCCCGGTGCAATTTATCACTGGTATGGCGGCGTGCGCGATGTGCTGCGCCGCGCACCGCTCCATAAACGCAACCTCACGTTGATCCTGTCCAGAAAGCGCGCCGTTTACCGCTCCGGGCAGGGTGGATGCCTGCATGACGCCGTCACGCCAGCGCCGCCCACAGCATCGTCACCCCCGACAGCACCAGCAGTCCATCCATCAACAAGCGGAACCGCTCCGCTTCCATCTTGAGCACGAAGCGCTTGGCGAGGAACGAGCCGGCCATCAGCGACGAGCCGATGATGAGGCCTTGCACCATCGCGTCCCACGGCAGCGCGCCGAAGCTGCGGAACACGAGAGACTTGCTCATGTATACCGCGAGCGATCCCGCTGCTTCGGTGGCGAGGTACGCGCCTTTGGTCAAGCCGTAGGCGAGGAAGAACGGTGCGTTGATCGGGCCGGTGGAGACGACGATGCCGGTGAGATAGCCGATCACTGCGCCGACGATGGCGAGGTGCCAGGTCTTGAGCTTCAAGTCGTGCGCGAGCAGCCAGCGCCGCGCCGGGATCATGAGGAGGAAGAACACGCCGAGTGTGCCTTCCATGATGCGCGGCGGCAATTCGAGCAGGGTGCGCGCGCCGAGCGCGGCGGCGGGGATGCCGGTGGCGGAGTAGACCCAGGTGGCGCGCCAATCGACTTCGCGCCACCACACCAGGATGCGCGAGAAGTTGGCCATCATCGCCGCCACCGCCATGATCGGCACCGCTTTCAACGGGCCGAATACGATGATGAGCACCGGCATCAGCATGATCGACGAGCCGAAGCCGACGATGCCGCTGATGGTGCCGGCCACGAGGCCGATGATGAGGACGATGGCGAATTCGAATTCCATGGGAAGGTGCAGCGCGGCAATCGCGATGTGAAAAAGGGCAACCGCCATTTAACCCGGTTTGGCCCGGCGCACCGTTTACAGCTTCACCACCCACCTGTTGAGGAGAATTGCCATGCACTCGCCGTCTTCGCCTTCCTTACCCTCGTTACGTTGCATCACTGCCGCTGTCGCACTGGCGGTGACTTGCCTGGCGGCACCTTCTGCTGCGCACGCCATCGGCGCACTCGCCGACATCAACCTGGTCGACCGCAGCACCGGTCAGGTGCTGCTGGTGTACACCCACCAGGGGCGGCACTATGTGGCCGGCCGGCCCGGCGCACGCTACGCGGTGCGGGTGGTCAATCAGGCCGGTGCGCGTGTGATGGCGGTAATGTCGGTTGATGGCGTCAACGTCGTCAGCGGCGACAGCGCGAGCTGGGATCAGAACGGCTATGTGTTCAGCGCCGGGCAGCGCCACGATGTGGCGGGCTGGCGCAAGAGTCAGGCGCAGGTGGCGGCGTTTGAATTCACTGCGCTGCCCAATTCGTATGCCGCGCGCACCGGCCGGCCGGAGAATGTGGGCGTGATCGGGGTGGCGTTGTTTCGTGAGCGTGCGGTGCCGCCGGTGCAAATGCCGGTGCCGTCGCCTGCGCCGCGTCCGTATGAGGGTGCGGGTGGCGCGGGTGGCTCGGGCCGCGACAGCGCCACCAGAGGCGATGCGCGCAGCGAGAGCGCGGGCCGCAGCGCCGAAAGCACCGGCCCCGCCAGTGCAGATGCGTCAACACGCCAGGCACCTGCGGCAGAGCCGGCGGCGCGCAGGAGTCTGGGCGGCAGCAATGACAGCATGGCGGGTAACAGCGCGGGCAGCAGCGCCAGTAACAGCACCACCAGTGACGCTCGCGCGCTGTCGCGCCCGGCACCGCAGGCTGAAAGCAAACTCGGCACCGGTCACGGCGCACGCGAAAACGCGTGGGTCAACTACACCGAGTTCGAACGCGCGCGCAGCACGCCCGACGAGATCATCACGATCTACTACGACAGCCGCGCCAATCTGGTGGCGCAAGGGGTGATTCCCGCGCCGCGCGTTTACCCGGCTCCGCAACCGTTCCCGGTGCCGCCGCAGGTCGGCTTTGTGCCCGATCCGCCGCGCCTGTAATCACGCCAAGAGTGTTGACTGGAGCGGCTCTCAGGCCGATGGCATGGGGGCCGTGTCAGGCGCAGCGGCTGAGACAGGAGCAGGCACCACAGCAGGGACAGCGCAGGGGACAGCAGCAGGCGAAGCACCTGAGACAGCGGCAGCCCCGCAATCCGCTCCACACACCCGCCCGGCAGTCTCGGTCAGCGCCGCCGTCTCCGTAAACACCGGTGCAAAGCCGCCGCCGGGCGTGCGAAAGTTGGTGGTCTGGCCCTGCCAGGTGCGCGCTGCGGTGAGGATGACGCGGCCGGCGTAGGTGTAGTTGCGCAAATCGAGCTTGAGGGTGCGCGGCGGCTGCGCAGCTTCGGTGCTGCCCACCACGCGCTCGCTCGGCCGCACCAGTGCTTGCGCGAC
>JANOYK010000666.1:0-6798 GCA_031428855.1 Burkholderiales bacterium
GGTGGATTGGCCGCGCCGAAATTGCCGATGATGGGAATGCCGTGCTGCGCGCAGCGCGCGAGGATCGGTTCGAGCAGGCGCTCCAGCATCGGCTCGTAACCGCGCGTGGGGTCGCGCCGCTTTTCCAGTTGCGCCAAGGCGACGGTGCGCTCGCCAAGCGTTTCGAAAAACAGCGCGCACGGGCCGCCCAGTTCAATCAATGTGTCCACCACCGGCCCGGCGGCATCAACCCGGTCTCCCGAGAAGCCCGCGCCATTGCCCACCCGAAACATCCCTTCCATCCTGCGTCCTCCCGCCCAAGTTAATCACTGACTGCGTCATTGTGCAGGGGGGAGCTTACACCGGATGTGAACTGCCTTGGATGTTGCTTTACGCTCGGGCGGCGGCAGCGGACACGCGCCGGGCGGGGATAGCTGACTGGGCGAACGGCGGCAGCGCCGGTAGTACCTGCGGCTTCGATGGCGGCACCTGCGCAGACGACGAAACGATGCGATTGCGTCCCGCCGCTTTGGCCTGATACAGATGCTGGTCTGCCAGATGAAGTGTGGCATCCAGCGCCAGTCCACACTGGCGCGTAATCCCGATACTGACGGTGAGAGCAATCTGGGCCTGGCCGAATGGCGCAGGGCTGGCCTCGATCTCGCGCCGGAAGGCTTCGCAGCGCTCCAGCGCGCCATCCTCGCCGGTCATGACCAGGGCGAATTCTTCGCCGCCGAGACGCCCGGTCAGCGTATCGCCAAAATGCTGTTTGAGCAGGGCGGCAAAATGCCGCAACACGGCGTCGCCGCCATCGTGGCCGTGGCTATCATTGATTTTTTTGAAAAAGTCGATGTCTATCATGGCCACGCAAAGCGGGCTGCCGTTGCCGGTGGCGTCATCGTGCAGCTTGCCGCCCTGCTCGAAGAACGCGCGCCGGTTCAGCAGACCGGTCAAAAAATCATGGTGCGCCAGGTAGCGCATCGCGCCGATGCTTTCGAGCATGTGCAGATTGTGGCTGACGCGCACTGCCAGCTCTTCGTAAGTGAAGGGCTTGGCCAGAAAATCATTGGCACCGAGTTTGAGAAACTGTGACGAGACCGATTTGTCTTCGATGCCGGACATGCAGATGATGCTCAAACGCTCCTTGCCCAGGGTGCGGCGCACCGCAGCGGGGAAATCGAAGCCATCCATACCGGGCATGCTGTAGTCGGCCAGCACCAGCTTGATGCCGCGTTCCTGTTGCAGGATGCCGAGCGCCTCGGCGCCGCTGGCCGCCGTCAGCACCCGGCAGCCCCAGCGTGTGTGGAGCATTTTTGCCAGCGCCAGCGAGCGCTGGTCTTCCTCCACCAGGATTTCGCGGTCAATCCGGTCAGCGGCGGGCCGGACGGAACTGCGGGCTTGCGTGCGCAGAGTCATGAGAGTGCCTTTGCGTGGGAAATGGTTGCGCGCCAGGCGCGGATGACTGCCCCTTGATCTATCCCATCAGCCGCCCCTTGAGCACGATGTCCGCAATGAGAAGCGGCACCTGACCCTGAGCGAGAGTGTTTCCGAAATGCATGCGCGTCAAACGGCTCAATAGCACGAGTAAATGCGGTGTGCTGGTGGCACCGGCACCGCGCCGGCGTTCTGCTGAACAAGGCTTGAATGTCCCTGCATTTTCGGCGATGCCGCCAGCCGCCATTCGATACAGTGTGCGCATCGATCGGGGACGCGCCGGCCTGCGGCAGCCAACCGGCGTATCCACCGGTGGCGGGCAATTTCATGGACATCAGGTACCAGCTGATCTTTCGCGGTCTCAAGCCCGGCACTTCGGCGGCCGAGGCGCGCAACAATTTGTGCGGGATGTTTGACCGGTCGGCACCGGCCATTTGCCAAGCGATCCCCAGCCCCGGCAGCATGATTGAATCAGGACTGACGCTGAGCGCTGCAGCGCGCCTCGAGATCGCGCTTGACGAAGCCGGCCTGCTCTGCGCCGCACAAGAGCAGATTGAAGCGGGCGGGCCGGATCAACCGCCGGCTGCGCTAGCCGCTCAATCAACGCCGGGCAGCGCAGCGCTCAATACCTGGAGCGATCCTCCGGCCCAACTGCGCGCAGTGCTGCAACAGAACCAGCTATGTCTCTACTGCCAGCCGATCCTCACACTTGATAGCGGCCAATTCACGATGGCGGAAGTGTTTGTGCGCCTGCGCGCGGAGGAGAAGGCGCTGCTGCTGCCGGGTGATTTTCTGCCGGTATTCGAGCAATACAGCATGCTGCCCGATCTGGACCGGTGGGTGGTGTGTGAGGTGATCTCACATCTCGGCTGCGGCAACAGCGGCTTTTGTTATTCGATCAATCTGTCGGGGCCGACGCTGGCCGATGCGCAATTCCCGGATTTCGTGGCCGGTGCGCTGACACTGGCACGGGTGCCGCCCGCAGCGCTGCTGTTCGAGATGGACGAAGCCGATGTGCTCGCGCAGGCGGACGCGGCGGAACGTTTTTCAGCGGCGATCAAGGCTATCGGCTGCGGCGTGATGATTGACAGCTTCGCGCGCAGCGCGCTGCCGTATGCGTCACTTAAATCGCTGAAAGTGGATTTCGTCAAGGTGGACGGTTCGACCGTGCGCAATGTTCTGAAAAGCGCGGATGCGCTGGCCCGGCTTAACGCGGTGCTGCGCGTGGGCGAAGTGACCGGCATCGGGGTGATTGCCGAATGCATCGAGGATCAACAGGTGCTCGACTGTGTCATATCGCTCGGCGCTGGCTGGGCGCAAGGCTATGGCATCGTCAAGCCCTATCCGATTGAGCAGGACGGGCCCGCCGGGGCGATGCGCAGCACATCCGTCAACGTGGACATCCGCGGCCGTGTTTCGTATGCGTGAATCAGCTTGAGACTGGTGTCGAAGCGGGGCGCAGCAAGGCCTGCGAGCGCTGTCAGACGGCGGTATTTGGCGTCCACGCCGGCCCACTTGTCTGCCGTCGCCATGCACCACGCCGGTTTTAGACCAGGCGGGTACTGACGCTGCGGCAGCGGACACGCGCTGGGGCGGCACCGGGTGGACTGGCCGCTCCAAAGTTCCTCATAAATTTCTCAAAAAAACAGTTAGTTACACCGGTTCACCCATGTGCGGCCAACCTTGCTGAAACAAGTTGAGCAGTGCAAGCGCTGCCTTGAGGCGGCGGCAACAAATGAATGGCTCGCTAAGTCTCCCCGCGCAGGAACTTCTGGCACATACCGCCAATCTTAATGAAACACCAGCCATCGATGTTGTTGACGGCTTCGCCGATAGCGCCGATGATGCAGGTGATGCAGTTGCGCGGCACAGTAATGCACTCCGTTTACCCGGTGCCGGTGCGAATAGCAGGGGTGCTGTCAACCCCGGCGTTCGCATCCGCATTAATAAGAAATTGAATGGCAGAACAGGAGGCCGGACCATGGACGCGAAACCTGGGGAAGTCATTGCGGCGTTCGGTGAAACGCAGCCAAGCCACTCCGGCACGGAGGACGCCGGTCTGGCAAACAGTCAACGCGGCGGATTTTTGACGCGCGCAAAGGCGCGCTACGAAGACCAGCGCGAAGAGGAATACTCGCTCGCCGAGTACCTCGAAATATGCCGCAACGATCCCGGTGCCTATGCCACTGCGGCCGAGCGGCTGCTGATGGCGATCGGTGAACCCGAGCTGTGCGACACCCGCAACGATC
Source organism: Burkholderiales bacterium (assembly GCA_031428855.1). Lineage (GTDB taxonomy): Bacteria > Pseudomonadota > Gammaproteobacteria > Burkholderiales > JAEUOS01 > CANJDH01. The sequence goes on from JANOYK010000666.1 coordinate 3,663, forward strand.
CGCGCCTGTCGCGGATTTTTTCCAACAAGGTGATCCAGGTCTATCCGGCCTTCAAGGATTTTTACGGCATGGAAGACACGATTGAGCAGATCGTGGCCTTCTTCCGGTACGCGGCCCAGTCTCTGGAGGAGCGTAAACAGATTCTTTACCTGCTCGGGCCGCCGGGCGGCGGCAAGAGTTCACTGGCAGAAAAACTCAAGCAGTTGATGGAGCGCAGGCCGTTTTACTGTCTCAAAGGCTCACCCATCAATGAGACGCCGCTCGGGCTTTTTTCGCGCCAGGACGATGGCGCGGCACTCGAGGCCGAATTTTGCATTCCGCGGCGTTATCTCGGTTCGATCCTGTCGCCGTGGGGGCTCAAGCGCTTGCGCGAATATGGCGGCGACATCACCCGGTTCCGGGTGCAGAAGCGCTTTCCGTCGGTGCTGGCGCAGGTGGCGATCTGCAAGACCGAACCAGGTGACGAAAACAATCAGGATATTTCGGCGCTGACCGGCAAAGTGGATATCCGCAAGCTCGAACAGTTCTCGCAGGATGATGCCGACGCCTACAGCTATTCAGGCGGCCTGTGCCGCGCCAATCAGGGTCTGCTCGAGTTTGTGGAAATGTTCAAGGCGCCGATCAAGGTGCTCCATCCGCTGCTGACCGCGACCCAGGAGGGCAACTACAAGGGCACTGAGGGCTTTGGCGCGATTCCGTTTGACGGCATCATCGTGGCCCACTCCAACGAGTCCGAATGGCTGGCGTTCAAGAACAACCGCAATAACGAGGCCTTCCTCGACCGCATCTACATCGTGCCGGTGCCCTACTGCCTGCGCGTGTCCGATGAAGTGCGGATCTACGAAAAACTGATTCAGAACAGCGCGCTTGGAACGGCACCCTGCGCGCCCGGCACCCACAAGATGATGGCCCAGTTTGTGGTGCTGACGCGGTTGAAGGAGCCGGAAAATTCGAGCATCTTCTCCAAGATGCGCATTTATGACGGCGAGAACCTGAAAGACATTGACCCGAAGGCGAAGTCGATTCAGGAGTATCGCGACTATGCCGGCGTGACCGAAGGCATGAACGGGATTTCTACCCGCTTCGCGTTCAAGGTACTGTCCAAGGTGTTTAACTTCGAGCACAACGAGGTGGCGGCCAATCCGGTGCATTTGCTTTACGTGCTCGAACAGCAGATCGAGCGCGAGCAGTTTGCCGCGGAGACCGAGAAAAAATATCTGTCTTACATCAAAGAGTACCTGGCGGCACCCTACGCCGAGTTCATCGGCAAGGAAATTCAGACCGCCTATCTTGAAGCCTACTCGGAATACGGACAGAACATCTTTGACCGCTACGTCACCTTTGCCGATTTGTGGATCCAGGATCAGGAGTTTCGCGACCCCAACACCGGCGAGATTCTTGACCGCAGCGCGCTCAACGACGAACTCGAGAAAATTGAGAAACCGGCCGGCATCGTCAATGCCAAGGATTTCCGGCACGAGATTGTCAATTTCGTGCTGCGCGCGCGTGCCTCCAATGGCGGGCGCAATGCCGCCTGGACCAGCTATGAGAAGTTGCGCACCGTGATTGAGAAAAAAATATTCTCGAGCACGGAGGACCTGCTGCCGGTGATTTCATTTAACGCCAAGGCCTCCTCGGACGAGAGGCAAAAACACCAGAATTTCGTCGAGCGCATGGTCGAAAAAGGCTATACGGTCAAACAGGTGCGCCTGCTCGTTGAGTGGTATCTGCGGGTGCGCAAATCGTCCTGAGGCTGCGCCGGCGCCTGGCAAGCGCCGGCCGGGAAACGTCACATGTCGGCAATCGTAGACAGACGGCAGAACGCCGGCCACAAGAGCGCGGTTAACCAGCAGCGTTTCCTCGGTCGCTATCGCGCGCTGGTGCGTGAAGAAGTGGCGCGCGCCATCACCGGCCGGAAAATCGCCGAGGCTGACCGGGATGCCTCGATTTCGATTCCGGCGCGCGGCTTGCATGAGCCGGTGTTTTCCCATGGCGCGGGCGGCCAGCGCGATGTGGTGCTGCCCGGCAATCGCGAATACGTGACCGGCGACGAACTGGCGCGGCCGCCAGCTGGCGCGGGGCAGGGCGGGGGCGGGCGCGCCAGCCCGGATGGTGAGGGTGAGGACGCGTTCCGCTTTCGTTTGTCGCGCGCCGAGTTTCTCGATTTTTTCTTCGAGGACATGGCGCTGCCGAATATGGCCAAGACCCATCTGTCTGCGATCCGGCAGGCCAAGCGCGTCAGCGGCGGCTACCGCACGGACGGCTCGCCAGCCAATCTTGCAGTGGTGCGCACCCTGCGCGGCTCGCTCGGGCGGCGCGTCGCGCTGGGCGCAACGCGGCGCACGCGGCTGCGCGAAATCGAGGAACTGCTGGCGGCGCTGGAGCTGGCAAACGCCGCACAGCCGGCAGACCCGGCCCAGCAAGCGGAATCCGCCCAGCAGGCGGAATCCGCCCAACAAGCGGAATCCGCACACCGGGCAGACTCCACACACCGCTCGCACGCGGGTACCCATGAGCGCCGGGCTGAACTCGAGGCCGAGCGCGACAGCCTGACCGCCGGGATCGCGCGTATCCCGTTCATCGACAGCTTCGATCTGCGCTATCGCAACCGGGTGGAGCAGCCGCGCCAAATCGCGCAGGCGGTGATGTTTTGCATCATGGATGTCTCGGGTTCGATGGACGAAAACCGCAAGGACCTGGCGAAGCGCTTCTTTATCCTGCTGCACCTGTTCCTGTTGCGCCACTACGAGCGGATTGTGGTGGTGTTCGTGCGCCACCACACCAGCGCCTCGGTGGTGGGCGAAGAAGAGTTTTTCAAATCAACCGAGTCCGGCGGCACCGTGGTGTCCAGCGCGCTCGATCTCACTCTGACGCAGATCGGCGAACAGTTTCCGGTCGATCAATGGAATATCTATGTCGCGCAGGCCTCCGATGGCGACAACTGGGAAAGCGACTCGCCGCGCTGCAAGGACTTGCTGGTAAACCACCTGCTGCCCAAGGTGCAGTACTTCGCCTACATCGAGGTTAATGACGGCGAACCGCAGAACCTGTGGCAAAACTATGCCGAGGCGCGCGCCGCGCATGCCAATCTGGCACTGGGCCGGGTGAAAGTGCGCTCTGACATCTATCCGGTGCT
>JANOYK010000667.1:0-1946 GCA_031428855.1 Burkholderiales bacterium
TCAAGCATGTGCATCAGATCTTCGGTGGCAACCATGCCGCAGGCGCGGCCATTGCCGCCAAACTGCCCGCCGCCGATGCCGCCGAGTGTGCCTTCTATCAAGGCGGTGTCGTCTTTGCCGAGTGTACGCAGGGCAGCGTAGAGCGAGGGAATCGCCATGCCGCGCGCGTTGTGCATATGAAAGTGAAACTGCTTCACGTGCGGCCAGCGCCGTTTGATCTCGACCAGATCGTCTTCCAACTCGTGCGGCACACACCAGCTTTGCGAATCATGCAGGCCGATTTCGATGACGTCGATGCCTGCCGCCGTCAACAGCGCAACCTGCCGTTCCAGAAACGAGAAGCGGTAGGCCTTGGAGAACTTGCCCATGAAGTTGGAGCCCCAAGCCGAGCCAATACCGATGCGCGCCTGGGTGATGCCGCGTGCTTTGGCATCTGCAATCGCTTCAGGCCAGGAGTCCATCATCTGCTGCACCGAGCGGTTGACGTTACGGCGTTGGTGGATGTCGCAGATGTCGAGGAAGACCGTGAACACATCGGCCTCAACCGTCAGCGGCGGCGCGTATTGTTCCGCCAGCTTGCGCGCCTTGGCGTTGTGAATGTAGGGCAGGTAGGTCACGCCCGGTGTGGGGCGGAAGGTTTTGAGCAGATCCTCAAAGCAAGCCATCTGCGGCACATATTTGGGGCTGACAAACGCGCCCAGGGTGATGCGCTTCAAACCGGTTTCCGACAGAGCGTGCAGAAAATCGATCTTGGCCGCGAGCGGGATGTGTACGTCCTCGATCCCGAAGCCTTCACGCATCACTTCTTCGTTGTAGATCACGGTGGGCCAGTTCATGGCGGTGCTCCAAGCGTAGACGTATGCGGATGCGGATGCGGTTTGCGGGTTCGGGCTTGCGGAATTTTCCGGAATTTTCCAGAATCGCCCGTAATTTCTAATTGTATAACTATTATGATACGATGCAGCGAATCAGTCAACCCAGTCAACCTCCCGCCGCCCCAGGAGAAATGCAGTGACCGGCAAAGTATTGCCCCAGGCTACAAGCTACGAAGACCTGTGTGCCCGCTTTCAATGGTCGATCCCGGCCCGTTTCAACATCGGCGTTGACATCTGCGACCGCCACGCTGATGACCCGGCGCGCGTGGCGATGATTTACGAGAATCAAGCCGGCGTAGTCAGTGAACATACCTTTGCCGAGTTTCGCACCCGCTCAAACCAACTGGCCAATGGCTTAAAGCGCCTCGGCGTTGCGCCGGGTGACCGGGTCGGCATCGTTATGTCGCAGCGCCCTGAAACGGCCAACGCGCATATCGCGATCTACAAACTCGGTGCCATCGCCCTGCCGCTGGCAACGCTGTTCGGCCCCGAAGCGCTCGAATACCGCCTGCGCAACGCGGGCGTGCGCGTGGTGATAACCGATGCACTGAGCATCGACCGTCTGCTCGAAGTGCAAAAAAAATTGCCCGAGCTGGCGCACATCATCAGCGCCGATGCTGCCAGTGCCGCCAACGTGCATGACTACAGCACGCTGCTCGCTGCTGAGTCAACCGAGTGCGAAGCGGTGGCCACTGCGGCCACTGACCCGGCTCTATTGATCTACACCTCAGGCACCACCGGGCCGCCCAAAGGCGCGCTGCACTCGCACGGCATGCTGCTCGGGCGCTTGCCGTCGATGGAGTTTGTGCATCAGTCATTCCCGATGCCGGGCGACCGCTTCTGGACCCCGGCCGACTGGGCCTGGGCCGGTGGCCTGCTCGACATGCTGCTGCCAAGCTGGCATCACGGCGTCACCGTAGTGGCGCACCGCGCTCGCAAGTTTGATGCGGCGCGTGCGTTTGAGTTGATGGCGCGCCACAAGATTCGCAATGTGTTTCTGCCCGCCACGGTGCTCAAGATGATGCGCCTGATCGACGCCCCGCGCGAAAAATGGGACGTGCAGTTGCGCAC
>JANOYK010000668.1:0-2072 GCA_031428855.1 Burkholderiales bacterium
GAAGAGCTGAAAAACTATTTGCTGCCCAAGATGCTCGCGCCCAATCTCAACGATTTGTGGAAGGGCACGCAATTCATGACCGAGCGCGCCGGTGGATCGGATGTCGGCTCGCTTGAAACCACCGCACGCAACGAGAACGGCGTCTGGCGCCTGTATGGCGACAAATGGTTTGCCTCGCACACCGATGCCCACATCGCGCTGATTCTGGCGCGGCCCGAAGGTGCGCCCGAGGGCATCAAGGGCGTGGCGATGTTCGCCTTGCCGCGCTATCTGCGCGACGGCTCGCGCAATCAATACCGGATTGTGCGGCTCAAAGACAAGCTCGGCACCAAGTCGCTGGCCTCGTGCGAAATCGTGCTCGAAGGCGCCGAAGCCTATCTGGTCGGCCGCGCCGATCAGGGCATCAAGCAGATGATGGAGCAGGTCAACATGTCGCGCCTGTCGCACGGCGTGCGCGCGGCCGGCCAGATGCGCCGCTGCTACAACGAAGCGATGCAGGTGGCGCGCAACCGCAATGCCTTCGGCGCACGCGTCATCAATCACCCGCTGCTGCGCCGCCAGGTGATGAAAATTCTGGTGCCGGCTGAACAGGCCCTCGCCTTGTCGATGCTGGCAGCGCGCTACATGGATCTCGCGCGCGGCGGCTCGGCCGAGGCCGCGCAGTTGATCCGCATCCTCACGCCGCTGGTCAAATTTCGCGCCTGCCGCGATGCGATCTCGGCCGCGCGCGCCGCAATGGAAACGCGCGGCGGCAACGGCTATATCGAAGAATGGGTCAACGCACGCCTGGTACGCGACTCGCATATCGGCGTGCTATGGGAAGGCACCAGCAACATCAACGCCATCGACGTGGTGCGGCGCGCGGTCGGCAAGGCGGGCGCGCACACGGCCCTGGACACATTGCTGCAAGACCAAGTGGCGCAACTGACGATGCTGCCCGAAGCCTTCCGCAACCGGCTGCTGCAAGGGGTCAACAAGAGCATCAAACTCATCAGCACTGTCGCCGCACGCGATGACGCCGGCGAGCATCTGGCACGCCAGGCCGCGAGCGGCCTCTACCACGCCGCCAGCGCCGTGGTGCTGGCCTGGGAGAGCGTGCAGTCCCAAGGCGATCCCCGCAAGCTGCTGGTGAGCCGCTTCGTGCTGGAGCACCGCGTCGAGCCAGTTGACCCGCTCGCGCCGGCGGATGGCGCGTGGGAGCAGGCTGCTTATGCGGCGCTGTTTGAGGAGGAGTGCCGGGTGTCGTTGGACGAGGTGGTTGCGATGGTGGCAGTCTGAGCGTGGTGCATAGACATGGTGCCGGTGAAATGACGGGAGGCGGGTTTGGCGGCACCCGCAGGCGTGCGGCCAAGCAGGCCACAGAAGCTGCAATCGATTACATCGGCACCGGGCGTCTTGACGCTGGCGGCGCACAATGTGCTGCGCGCAGCCAGCGCGGCGCTGCGCCCCTCGCTAGCGCCCCCCGCTAGCGCCCCCTGGTGCGCAGCGCCGCAATCTCCGCCTCACTGCGCGGCGGCATCACACGGAATTGATATGCGCAGGTCATCAGCTTGACGTAGCGGTCGCCGTCGTGTTGAGAGACGATGCGATGGAAGGCCTTCCATGGCAGGACATCCATGACTTGAGCGAACAGTGTGTTGCCGATGTTCATGCCAGCCTCCGGAACAAAGACTGGAAGACTGCCAGAATCGCGTTTCCGGGTTCAAATCGGAGACACCCCTGATCCCTCGGCAACCCGCATCAATCATGGCTTTCAGCACTTCATCCCCTCTTTTCCCCGAACACCAGTGACCGGAGATATCAAGACCATGCAACCCATCATCGATGCCCACCACCACATCTGGCGCAAGGCCGACCTGGCCTGGCTTAACGGCCCGGAAGAACCGCGCGTGTTCGGCCCGCATGCAGCGATCCGCCGTGACTATTTGATTGACGAATTTCGCGCTGACCTCGCTGCATCGAACGTCGTCAAGTCGGTGTACGTGCAGACCAACTGGCCCAAGGGCCAAGCGGTCGATGAAGTGGCCTGGGTGCAGTCGGTGGCAGACCAGCACGGCTGGCCGCATGGCATC
>JANOYK010000669.1:0-16618 GCA_031428855.1 Burkholderiales bacterium
CGCATGGTTTGCGGCTGCTGCTCCGTACTATGGGTTCACGCAAGCGCCACGGTTGTTCACGGTTAATCACAGGGTGAACCTGGGCGAACCGGCTCAAACCGGGCGCTGCGCAGTGAGTCCCATTAATGCGCTGCGGCGCGAAACCAGGAGCGAAGCGATGAACACGATGATACGGGCGGTAAAAACTTTTTGGCAGGATCAGCGCGGCGCTACCGCGATTGAATATGGACTGATTGCGGCCCTGGTCTCGGTGGCGGTGATTGCTGGCGCGTCGGTGCTGGGCGTCAATATCAGCGGCTTGTTCAGCAACATCGCCAACTGCCTCCTCAATCCCATCACCGGCTGCATGACGCCCTGACCGGCCGCGCCGGTCAGACGCTCCGCTTGCGGCTGGTGTGGCTGGCGCGTAACGCAGTGGCAGCAGGCACCAGACCGGCGCTGCCGTCAAGAGGGAAAACCCATGCATCTTTCCGTGCTGTTGGTGCTTGGTGTGTTGCTGTCATGGGCGGTTTGGCAGGACCTGTGCCGGCGAACCATTCCCAATTGGCTGGTGGCGGGCGGCACCTTGCTGGGCATGCTCGCCGGTGCCGTGCAGGGTGTTACCGGATTAGGTGATGCTGCCGCTGGCTGGGCGGTTGGGATGGCGCTGTTGCTGCCGTTCTATGCAGCAGGCGGCATGTCGGCCGGTGATGTCAAGTTGATGGGCATGGCCGGATCGTTTTTGGGATGGCAAGTGTCGCTCTCGGCGGTGTTGTGTACCGGGCTGGCTGGCGGGGTGCTAGGGCTGGCGTGGCGGGCAGGCATGGCTGGTGCGGCACCGGCGGCACCCGCAGGCGATGCAGGGCGCAGGCAGCACACGCAGTTGCCGTATGCGCTGGCAGTCGCGGCCGGCACCGGGATGAGTGTGGTGATGCAGCGTCTGTCTTGAGAATTGGATCAGGCGAGTGGACGTGTGAGCATTGATGCGGATGCGATGACGGTGCGAATCAAACGTGGCGCGGTGGCAGCACCGTCCGAAGTAATCCGAAGTAATCCGAAGCAATCCGAAGCAATCCGAAGCAAATCTGACCTGGAAGGTGTGCGGCAATGAACAGGCGATCGGTGGCGATGCTGGTGTTGTCAGCCGTGCTCGGATTGGCGGCAGTGCTGATGGCGGCACGCTGGATGTCGGCGCGGGCGGCGTCGGCGAGCGTCAAAGTGGTGGTGGCCAGCAAGGACTTGCCGATCGGCACCCGGCTGGCCATCGAGCATTTGCTGGTGGTTGATTGGCCGCAAAGCGCAGCGCTGGGCGGTGCTTTCGCCGACCCAAAAATGCTTGACACCCGTGTGATCAACACCAGCGTGCAACGCGGCATGCCGATCGTTGAGTCCAAACTCGCGCCGCCCGGCTCCAAAGGCGGCTTGTCCGCCGTGATTGCCCAGGGCAAGCGCGCCATGACAGTGAAGGTGAACGAGGTGGTTGGCGTGGCCGGCTTTGCCCTGCCAGGCAATCTGGTCGATGTGGTGCTCAACACCAAAGACGAGTCCGCCGCTCCGGTCTCAAAAATTGTGCTCGAACAGATTGTGGTGCTGGCGATTGCCCAGGAAGCCGGGCGCGACGACACCAAGCCGAAGGTGGTGAGCGCGGTGACGCTGGAGGTGACACCGGCCCAGGCCGAAAAACTCGATCTGGGCCGCAGCATCGGCACGCTGTCGCTGGTGTTGCGCAATCAGGTGGACCGTCATGCGGTGGCGACACCGGGAACACGCAAGCTGGATTTGCTCGGCATGTCTGGCGCAGGTGACAGCGCCGCGCGCATGGCATCATCTGGCGGCGTGCGCACGGGCCACAGCGCCGCTGCGGGTCACGGCGCGGCAGGCGCGCGCACCGCCGCGCCGCTGCTGCGCAGAGACACGGTGGAAATGATTCGCGGCGCGGCGCGCAGCAACATCGAAGTGAGTGTGGCCGAATGAGCGCGCGCACCGCTTCAACCCGCCCCAGACGGCCCGTGACTGGTCTGCCGGCGGCATGCGCGCTGCTGCTCTGCGGTCTGGCCTGCGGCTCGCTGCCGCTGCCGTTGTTTGCGGGCGGAATCGCGGAGCCTGCGGTGTTGCCAGCGGTCTCCAGCAGCGCCATGCCGCCCGCATCGATGCGCTTGCGCCAGGCCCGGCACCTCGGCAGCATCGCCCCGGCGGGCGTACGCAGCAGCAGCGGTGCGGCGGGTGACCAGTTTGCTGCCGCGTCCACTCCGGCGGGCGCAGGCGCAGGCGCAGCCAGCGCAGGCACGGCACCGGCCCAGACGCCAGGCAGCAAGCTTACTGTGCTCCATCACTCCGGTGATGGCGCGGCAACCGGTGCCGCGTTTGTCAGCCTGCCGCATGCCGCCATTGCAGCGCCCTTGCATCTGGCATCCGGCAAATCGCAGGTGATGCGGGTGGCATCGGACATCGTCCGCATCGCCACCGGCAACCCGGAACACGCCGAGGTCATGCTCATTACCGCGCGCGAGGTTTATGTGCTCGGCAAGAAGGCCGGCTCGACCAACGTCTTTTTGTGGGGCCGCGACGGCACCACCACGCTGATGGAAGTGCATGTCGGCGTCGACACCGCCGGGGTGCAGGACACCCTGCGCCGCCTGATGCCAGAAGAAACGGCGGTCAAGGTGTCCGCCGCAGGCGACTCGCTGGTGCTCAGCGGCATGGTGGCGGACCCGGTCAAGGTGCAGCGGGCGGTGCTGCTGGCCGAGCAGTTTGGCGGCCGCCGCGTCATCAACCTGCTGAGCACTGCCAGCCCGGCGCAGGTGATGCTCGAAGTGAAAATTGCCGAAGTATCCAAAACCGTGCTCGACCGGCTCGGTGCCAGGTTTGACGGCTCGTTCACCGGCGGCGGCAATTTCCGCTATGCGCTGCTGACGCAATTGCTGTCGGGCGCACCCGGCGTGGCCTCAATTGCACGCGGGGCCAAGTCGATTTCGATTGATGCCGAAATCCGCAACGGGCTGGTGAAAATTTTGGCCGAGCCGACAATCATGGCCGTGAGCGGGCAGGAAGGCACGTTTCTGGCGGGCGGCAAAATTTATATTCCGGTGCCGCAAAGCGGTGGCACCGGTGCCACGGTGGCGCTGGAAGAAAAAGAATTCGGTGTCGGCCTGCGCTTCACCCCGACCGTGCTCGAAGGCGGCCAGATCAATCTGCGGGTCACGCCGGAAGTGTCGGAGTTGTCACAGATTGGGGTCTCGTTCACCAATGCCGGCGGTGGCACCAGCGTGCTGCCGTCGATCACCACCCGGCGCGCCTCGACCACGGTGCAGTTGTATGACGGCCAGAGTTTTGCGATTGGCGGGTTGGTGAAAAACAATGTGACCGAAACCATGCGGCGCTTTCCCGGCCTGGGCGATCTGCCGGTCTTCGGCGCGCTGTTTCGCAGCAGTGAATTTCAGAACGATGTCAGCGAATTGCTGATTATCGTGACACCGCGGCTGGTCAAACCGCTGACGGCGATGCCGCTGTTGCCAACCGATACATTTGTGCCGCCGGACCGCGCCGAATTTTTCCTGCACGGGAAGATGGAAGGCAGCGCGGCTGCGCCGGCCAAGGTCAACCCGGTCAACCCGATCACCCCGGTCATCCCAGCCACACCACCACAGTCCCAAGATCCGCTCCCACCAAGGGTTTCAGGGCCACATCCGGCGACAAGCGCACCCACAGCGGTTCCTGGCCGGGCCGCCAACGGAGGTTCATGATGAATCGCATCGAACTGTTGCATGACACCCGCACGCGCGCCGCGCTGGTGCTCGCATTTCTCTGCACCGGCTGCGCCAGTGAGCGCATGCCTGGCAGTGAGGGCGCAGGCCAGACCGTGCGCGCCGCCTTGGCCAGCCAGATCGTCAACCCGGATGCGGCGCGCACTGCGCCCGCTGTGCCTTCGCTGCATGGTGCGGCAGCGAAGGCGTCGATTGACCGCATGGTGCGCAGCTTCGAAGCGCCTGCGCCAGCCGCCAACCTGTTCACGATTGGCGTTGGCACCGGGGCTGGCGGCAGCACGGCTTCTCCTGCGGCCGTCCCGCGCGCTGCACCGTAGCGTGCCGCACCGCCCCCCGCACCATCCGCCACACTGCCCGCGGCACCATCTGCGCCAAACCATCTGCCGAATAGCCAACCACACCTGCACTCCACCGGAACCCGGCCATGAATATCACAGTGCTTTCGCGTGACGACAGTCTTACCGGCACGCTGCGCGCCTTGCTCGACACTGTCGCGGGCGGCGCTCATCCGCGCTTCGTCCGCGATGTCTCGCCGGCCGCCTGGCTCGATGACATCGAGCGCCTGCCGCGCGCACACTTGCGAGCAGTCGAGACGGGTGCGCCGCTCCCAGAGGCCGATGTACCCCCGGTCGCGACGTCTGCCGCAACGCTTGCTGCATTGCCCGATGTGCTGATTCTGGACCGCCTGGAGCCAGACGGCGGCGCGTTCGAGGCGATTGAGCGTTTCACGCGGCGCTGGCCGCAATTGACGGTGCTGCTGCTGTCGGACGGTGCCGCACCGGCATTGCTGATGGCGGCGATGCGCGCCGGCATCCGCGAGGTGGTGCCGCTGCCGCTCAACCAGACCGACTTGCCCGCCGCGCTGCTGCGCGCGGGCGGACGCCAGACTGATGCCGGCAGTACACACCGGAGCGGAAAGATTCTCGGATTCGTGGCCTGCAAGGGCGGCAGCGGTGCCACCTTTGTGGCCGCCAACACTGCCTGGGCGCTGGCCGCGGCGCACGGCAAACGGGTGTTGTTGATTGACCTTGACCTGCAATACGGCGATGCCTCGTTTTTCTTCATGAGCGGCGAGACCGCCACCGGATCAGTTGCCAGCGTGGTGCGCGACGCAGACCGGATGGACGCCACCTTGCTCGCTGCCAGCTGCCTGCAGATACTGCCCAACCTGAGTGTGCTGCCGGCCCCGGAGGAGGCTGAAGATGTAGCGGCGGTCACGCCGGCCCAGCTCGGACGTTTGCTTGATCTAGCCGCTGCCAGCTACGACTATGTGCTGTTCGACCTCAACCGCTCGTTCGATGCCAACGCGCTCGCCGCGCTCGACCGCGCCGATCTACTCTTCGCGATCATGCAGTCGATGGTGCCTGACATGCGCGATGCCCGCACCACGCTGCGCGCGTTCCGCCAGCTCGGCTATGCCGACAGCAAGCTGCGCTTCATCGTCAACCGCTCGGACAAAAAAGAAGATGCGCCGATCAAGCCGATTGAGCGCGGTCTCGGCGTCGATTTTTACCGCACCATTCCGAACGATTACCTCAATGCGTCGGTGTCGGTCAATCAGGGTGTGTCGATCATCAAACTGGCACCAGCCAGCCCGGTGACGCGGGTGCTGCTCGATATCGCCAGTGATCTGGCTGGCACCGCCAGCGGTTCGGAAAACTGGTTTCGCAAACTGCTGCGGCGCGCCTGAGGCGCACCCCCGTCAGCACACCGCGTCAGCACACAGCGTCAGCATCCGGGGAGCGGCCAGCCATGTCACTGCGCGAAGCGATCACTAAAGGCGGCGTGCGCGCCTGGAAGCAGGAGCGGGCGGCGCCGGCCGAGGCGCGGGGCAGCGCCGAGCGCGCATCGTTCAAAACTGGCCTCCACGAAAAGCTGCTGGCGCGCTTTGATCTGGCCGCGCTAGAGAATACCCCGCCGGCCCAGCTGCGCCAGCAGTTGAAGGCGATGGCAGAAGAACTGCTCGGCGAGCAATCGTGTGTGCTCAACGAGGCCGAGCGCAGCGCCATCGTGCAGGATATCCAGAACGAAGTGATGGGACTGGGGCCGATCGAGCCGCTGTTGTCGGATGCCTCGGTGTCCGACATTCTGGTCAACGGCTGCGACCACATTTATGTGGAACGCCATGGCCGCCTGGAACGCACCGCGTTGCGCTTTAACAGCGACGCCCATTTGCTCAAGATCATCGAGCGGATTGTGTCGCGGGTGGGGCGGCGGGTGGATGAATCGAGTCCGATGGTGGACGCGCGCCTGCCCGACGGATCACGCGTCAATGCGGTGATTGCGCCGCTGGCGCTGGACGGCCCGGCGCTGTCGATTCGGCGTTTTTCGGCGGTGCCGCTGTCGATGCAGGAACTGGTGCGCACCGGCTCGCTCGATGCGGCAATGGCATCCGTGATTGAGGGGCTGGTCGCATCGAAGGTCAATCTGCTGGTGTCGGGCGGCACCGGCAGCGGCAAGACCACCTTGCTCAATGCGCTGTCGGCATCGATCCCCGGGACTGAGCGGATTGTGACAATTGAAGATGCGGCCGAACTGCGGCTGTGCCAGGCCCATGTGGTGCGGCTCGAAACCCGCGCTGCCAATATCGAAGGCAATGGCGAGGTGACGCAGCGCGCGCTGCTGCGCAACTGCCTGCGCATGCGCCCGGACCGGATCGTCATCGGCGAGGTGCGCGGCGCGGAAGTGATCGACATGCTGCAGGCGATGAACACTGGCCACGAAGGCTCGATGACCACGGTCCACGCCAACACACCGCGCGATGCCTTGATCCGTCTGGAGAACATGGTGGGTATGTCGGGGGTGACGATTGCGCCGGCTGCGCTGCGCCAGCAGGTAGTGGCCGCGATCTCGGTGGTGATTCAGGCGGCGCGCCTGTCCGATGGCCGCCGCAAGATTGTCAGCATCCAGGAGATCACCGGGATCGAGGGCGAGGTGATTGTGATGCAGGAGATATTCGGATTTGAACAAACCGGTATCGGGCCGGACGGCGCGGTGCTGGGGCAGTTTCGCGCGACCGGCATCCGGCCGCATTTTTGTGAGCGCTTGCGGGTGCGCGGTGTGGTGCTGCCGGATGATGTGTTTGATCCGGCGCGGGGGCAAGCGTGAACGTAGAACAGCGCATTCGCGCAGCGGCGCACGCGCGGGCGAGCAGGCCGGCCGCCGCGCGCCGCCGCGCCGGCTGGCAGGAGTGGACGCGGGTGCGGGAGGATGTGCAGCGGGCAATGCGCTGGGGGCTGCGCATCTTGCAGCAGCGGCTGCGCGGGGCCGCGTGGCTGCGCCGTTTGCAAGCGGGGGCAGGTGGGCGCGCGGGCGCGGGTGCGGGTTCGGGTGCCAGCGCCGCCGCGCTGGCGGGCTGGAGCGCCGCGCTGGCGCTGGCTGGGGCGGCGGCGTCGCTGTGGTGTGATGCGCCGCCGCTGCTGACAGTGGCGGTGGCTGCCGTCATGCTGGCCGCGCCCTGCGGCAATCTGGTGCGCCTGCGCGCGTCGCGTATGGGCGCGATGGAGGCGCAGATGCCTGATGTGCTCGACACGATGGCGCGCACGATGCAGGCCGGCCACTCGTTTGCCAGCGCCTTGCGGGCGGCGGGGCAGGACGGGCCGGCGCCGGTGGCGCAGGAGTTTCGCGCCACCTTCGACGAAATCAATTTTGGCTTGTCGGAAGAGGCTGCCTTGACCAATCTGGCAGCGCGCGTCCCGCTGCCTGATATGCGCTATTTCGTGATGGCGGTGCTGATTGCGCGTCAGGCCGGCGGCAATCTGGCGCAACTGATGCTGCACCTGTCGGCGCTGGTGCGCGAGCGCATCGCGCTGCGCGGATCAGTGCGCGTGATGTCGGCCGAGGGGCGGCTGTCGGCCTGGATCCTGGGCATCCTGCCGTTTGTGATTGCCGCGCTGGTGGGCCTGATGAATCCGGCGTTTTTGCGCGTGCTCTGGACCGACCCGGCCGGCTTGAATCTGGTCTGGCTGGCGCTCGGCGGCATTGGGCTGGGTGTGCTCTGGATGCGCCGCATCATCCGGATTCGCGTGTAGGCGGCAGCATGCAGACGGATGCATCTGAATGGGGCCTCCTGGCGCTGGCGTTTGTGGCGGCCAGCGCGGCCTGCTATGCGGTGCTGCATTTTTTTGGCACGCAGCGTGAATCGCACCGGATTGATCTTGCGGCTGCGGCGGCGCCCGGCGCGCGTGCGCGCGGCGCAGCAGCGCAACCGCAGGGCGGCCACCTGCCGCCCTCGCAGTTCAGCACATGGTTTGCGTGGTGGATGCGCAGTTTTCAAACCAAGAATCAGGATCCGGGGTCGCCACAGCGTCTGCGTCTGCTGCGCGCGGGGCTGCGCGATCCGGCGATGCCGGCCCGCTTTGCCGCAGTCAGAATGCTGGTGACGCTGATACTGCCCGCACTGGGCGCGCTGCTCTGGGTGTTGATGTGGGCGCTGCTGTCCCCGCTGACATCACCGGCGGCGTTCCCGGCGGCATTCCCGGTGACAGGGCTGTTGACGTGGCCAGTGCTGGCCGGTGCCACGGGTGTTCTGGCAGCGCTCGGCTATTGCATTCCCGGCATCTGGCTCGACCGCCGCAGCGCCCATCGCCAGCGCGCGCTGGCCAGCCATTTTCCAGATGCGCTCGACATGATCCGCCTGTGTGTCGAGGCCGGCATGGGCCTGGATGCGGCGATGGCGCGGGTCGAGAAGGAAATCCGCATGACCTGCGCGCCACTCTACGAAGAGTTGCACCAGACCGGGCTGGAGATGCGCGCCGGGGCGTCACGCCAGCAGGCGCTCAGCCATTTTGCGCAGCGCGTCGGGATCGCTGACATCGACGCGCTGGTGTCGATGCTGATTCAGGTCGAGCGGCTCGGCACCAGTGTGGCCGACTCACTGCGGATTCACTCAGACGTGCTGCGCACCAAAAAACGCCAGCGCGCAGAGGAGCAGGCCGCTCAGGTGCCGGTCAAGCTGCTGTTCCCGATGATCTTCTGCATCTTTCCGGCCTTGATGATTGTGCTGCTCGGGCCAGCCATGATTTCGGTCTATCGCACCCTCACGGCATCATTCGCGGCGGGGTAACGCGGCCATGCCATTGACGCCGCTATTCACAGTTGCACAGCGCGCCCGCGCGCTTGCGCGCGTGCGTTGCCGCAACCGGCGCGCGCCGCGTCAGAGCGGCGCGGCGGCGGTCGAATTCGCGCTGCTGCTGCCGTTCCTGCTGCTGCTGCTGACCGGCATGGTGGAGGCAAGCCTGATGCTGTATGACCAGGCCATCATCACCAACGCCAGCCGCGAAGGCGCGCGGGCCGGCATTGTGCTGCGCCAGCCAAAGCTGAGCACGGCTGAAATTGAAGCGGTGGCACTGAATTATTCGATCAACGCGCTGGTCAGCCTGGGTGCGGCGGCAGCGCCCACGGTGACGGTGGAACAAGCGGCCGATCCGGTCTTCGCCACGCCGCTGCGGGTCACGGTTAACTTTCAATTTACCGGCTTTGGCTTCGTCGGCCTGCTCACCACACTGACCGGCCCGGTCAATTTGTCGGCGACATCGGTGATGCAGCATGAGTAGGCGCGACAGGGTCTGCGGGCGAATCAGGTACGGCCTGCCCGACGGACTCGGCAGACCCTGCAGGCTCGGCAAAAGTTTTCGACGCCGTGGCCGCAGCAGGCGCGGCTTAATTGGTGCCGCAGGCGCGATCAAGCGGCGCGGCGGCACACCCGCAGCGCAGCGCCAGCGCGGCGCAGTGGCAGTGGCAGTGGCACTGATGCTCACCGTGATGATGGGTTTTTGTGCGCTCGCGGTGGACCTGGCATTGGGCCTGGTGGCGCGCAACGAATTGCAGAATGCTGCCGATGCCGCCGCGCTGGCCGGTGCGGCGCAGCTCTACGCGGGCGAGAGTACGCCGGACTGGGCCGCCGCCTCGGACGCTGCGGCGGACGCGATTGCATTGAACCGCTCCGCCCAAGTGGCGCTGCGCGACGCCGTGGTGTTGCCCGGCTACTGGAATCTGGATGGCACGGAAGGCACCCTGCAGTCGCTTCCGGCCACGCCGGGGCCGGCTGACGTTGCCGCCGTCATGGTGACAGTGCGCCGCGATGCCGGACACAATGGCGGGCCGGTGCCGGTGTTTTTTGCGCGGGTGTGGGGCATCAATGCGATACCGGTGTCCGCCAGCGCAGTGGCCGCAGTGACCGCAGCGGGCGTGACCGGGCCGGGCGTGTTGTTCCCGCTCGCGGTGTCGGCTTGTCTGTACCGTCAATACTGGGACGCTGCCGCCGAGCCGCCCGCGCCGCGCCTCGATCCGGCCACCGGCTTGCCCTACGTGTTCCGGATCGGCCCCGGCTACAGCTACGGCACCTGCACACCCGGCACCTGGACCTCGTTTGGCAGCGATACCGGCGATCAGGCGTCGCTGCAATCGCTGCTGCAGGAGCGCAACCCGGCCCTGCTCAAAACCGGTCAGCCCATATGGATGCAGGCCGGTGCCTGGGATGCGCTGTTTGACAGCGTTGACGCCTGCAGCGCGCGCGGCAGCGGGCAGTGCGCGCGCGTGATCGTGCCGGTGACTGAAAACGTCATCGGCCACGCACAGGACAGCGTGACCGCATTCGCCTGCCTGCGGATTGAGCTGGCATCTTCCGGTGGCGACAACTACGTGCAGGTGGTGATGCAGCACCATTGCAAGACGCCCAACGCGGGCGGAGCCGGGCCAAACTATGGCGCACTCGCCACGCCGCGTTTGACGCGGTGATGCAAGCGGCAGCAGCGGGCAATCGGCGGGAGTGGCAGCGGGAGTGGCAGCGAGAGTGGCAGCGCAGCAACACCGGTGGCGCAGGTAAGCGCGGTGACATTTGGGACTTGCAGGTAAACGCGGTGACACCGCCATTCCTGAAAACCGAAACCGCCATCAGGATGCGCGACGATATCCACGCAGCGGGTGCGCTCATCGTTCTCGAAACTGCGGGTGACACGAGAATCTTTCAAAGTCATGCTAAACCCGTCCTGTCGGCGTTTCAGGCCCGCTCGCGTATCCAGCCAATTGCATCATCCCGTCAAAACCATGTGGCGAGCATTGCCAGCACGGCAGCGAGCATGACGGCCGTGGCGGCCCAGCCCAGCACGCGATGCCGCGCCGACAAGGTGAATCCACCCATGATGCGCTTCGAGCTCGCGAGCAGCATCATCAGGGCCATGATGGGCGCGGCGATCACGCCGTTGATCACGGCGCTCCAGAACAGGGCCTTGACCGGATCCACCGGCAAGAAATCAATCAGCGCGCCACCGAGCGTGGCGACGGCGATGATGCCGTAGAAGCCGCGCCCCTGTGCCGGCCACTTGAGGTCAAGCCCGGTTTCCCAGCGCAGTGTTTCGGCCACCGCATACGCCGCCGATCCGGCCAGCACCGGCACGGCGAGCAGTCCGGTGCCGATGATGCCCAGGCCAAACAACAAAAATGCGAATTCCCCCGCAAGCGGACGCAACGCCCCGGCCGCATCGGCCGAGGTTTGGATGTTGGTGATGCCGGCGGCGTTCAGCGTCACCGCTGTCGAGAGAATGATGAAAAATGCGACGAGGTTGGAAAAACCCATGCCGATCCAGGTGTCCACCTTGATGCGCAGGAGGCGTGCTGTCGCACCGGCCGGCTCACGGCGCAGACTCGCGCCGCCGGGCATCGCGCGCAAGTCTTCCACCTCTTGCGCTGCTTGCCAAAAAAACAAATAGGGGCTGATGGTAGTGCCGAAGATTGCCACCACCATCATCAGCGTGGCGTTATCCCATGTGAGCTGCGGCCAGAGCGACGCCAGCGCCACCGCGCCCCATGGCACCTGCACCGTGAACGCCACCGCGACATAAGACAGCAACGCCAGCGTCAGCCACTTGAGGTAGCGCACGTAGCGCTGATAGGAGAGGAACACCTGCAGCGCAAGGCACAACACGCCGAACAGCAACGAATACAAATGGGGCGGCCCGCCGAGGAACAAACCGACGGCGCCGGCCATTGCGGCAATATCGGCGGCGATGTTGATCGTATTGGCCACGACGAACAGCACGACGATCCCATACAGCAACCCTGGCGGAAAAGCGCGCCGGATGTTGGCTGCAAGTCCGCGCCCGGTCACCACGCCAAGGCGCGCGCTCACCATTTGAATCGCCGCCATCAGCGGAAACGTCAGGATCACCGTCCACAACATGTTGAAGCCGAATTGGGCGCCCGCCTGCGAATAGGTCGCGATGCCGCTCGGGTCATCGTCGGCCGCGCCGGTGATGAGGCCGGGGCCGAGTTGTTGCCAGACCGCTAAAGGGGTTTGCTTGTGATCGGGAATCATTGACGTTGCCGGTGCCGGAACTGCGGGGCAGACAGGGTAACCCGATGCGGGCGGCAACGGCGCGCCGGGTGGACCAACCCCGTCGCGCGCGGTGTCAGCAGCTAATTGATACGTATATAATTTGTCTGCATCGTTTCAATTTTTTGCATCATTTTGGATAAATACATCATGCCGCGCACCACTCTCACCATTGACGAAGACGTGTTCGATCTGGCCGTGCGCACCGCCAAGGCGCGGAATCAGCGTCTTGGGCAGGCTGTGTCTGACCTGATGCGGCGTGGCGCCGGTGTGAAGATTCCAGTCATCCGGAAAAACGGGTTGAACGTTTTTGCGCCGCCGGCGGATTTTCCGCGAGTAACCTCGGACGATGTCAAGCGCGCGCTTGAAGACGAATAATGTATTTGCTTGACGTCAACTTGTTGTTCGCCCTGTTGTGGCGCAAGCATGTGCATCATGATGCGGCCCAGCAATGGTTTGCGGCGCAGGGAAAAAAAGGGTGGTGTACCTGCGCCACTACGGAACTGGGTTTTGCCCGCGCATTTTCCAACGCCAAAATCAATCCCGCAATGGTGTCACCGGTGGAGGCCTTGGAACTGCTGGAGGGGAACAAGCAGGGGGCCAAACATCGCTTTATTGCCGAAGACGTGACGCCGACAATGGCGGCCAATGAGATGCTGGTGCAAGGCTATCGTCAATTGACCGATGCGTACCTGTTTGGCCTGTGCATTAAAAAACGGCTTATCCTCGTATCGTTTGACGCGGGACTTGCCTCCCTTTGGCGGCCAGCTGATCCGCGCTTGAAATCGCTCAAAATTTTAGGTTCAGATACTCCGACTCCCTTACATTGAATCCCCCCTCATGTCCTCACCTGCCTTGTCTCACCGCTCCTCCGCCCTTGGCACCGAAAACGCTTTCGTGGTTTTGGGTGAAGTCAATAAATTGATCGCGGCGGGCCGCGACATCATTTCGTTTTGCATCGGCCAGCCTGATTTTCCGACGCCGGTCAATATTCAGGACGCGGCAGTGAAGGCGATCCGCGACGGCAAGCATGGCTATACCGCGTCGAACGGCATCATCGAATTGCGCGAGGCGATTGCCAAGGATGTCAATCGCATGCGCGGCTTGAGCGGTGCGCAGTCGGTGTCGGCGGAAGATGTTGTGGTCGGCTCCGGTGCCAAGCCTTTCATCGCTTACGCGATTCTCTCGACCACTGATTTTGGCGCGGGCGATGAGGTGATTTATCCGAATCCCGGCTTTCCGATTTATGAGTCGCAGATCGTGGCCAACGGCGCGGTGCCGGTGCCGCTGGGCTTGAAAGAGGCGCGCCATTTTGCGTTTGATCCGGCTGATCTGGAAGCGGCGATCACGCCCAAGACCAAACTGCTGATTCTCAATTCGCCGCATAACCCGACCGGCGGCTCGCTCACCAAATCTGACCTCGAGGCGATTGCGGCGATCATGCGCCGCCATCCGCAGGTGTGGATTTACGCGGACGAAATTTATTCGCGCCTGATTTACCCGGATGGTTCTGCCGCCGGCGCGGCCCGGTTTGCGTCGATTGCCGCCTTGCCCGGCATGCTGGAGCGCACCATCATCAGCGATGGCGCGTCCAAAACCTGGGCCATGACCGGCTGGCGCATCGGCTATGCGGTCAACAAGACGCTGGCACCGGTGTTCACGCGCTGGGTCACCAACACCGAGTCATGCGCCTCGCACATCAGCCAGTGGGCAGCGGTCGAGGCGATCAATGGGCCGCAGGACGCGGCGGAAATGATGAAGGCTTCCTTCCTCAAGCGGCGCGACCTGATCGTGGGTTTGCTCAACCAGGTGCCCGGTGTGAATTGCTTGGTGCCGGGCGGCGCGTTTTACGCGTGGCCGAATGTCACCGAGGCGTGCCGCATGACCGGTTGCGCCGACTCCGAGGTGTTCCGCCAGAAGCTGCTCAATGAAGCCGGTGTCGCGGTGCTGGCCGATATCCACTTCGGCGCGCGCGTTGTGGGCGAAGGGCAGCACATCCGCTTCTCGTATGCGGCTTCGGAAAAGGCAATCAACGATGGCACCGGGCGCATTGCAGAATGGATCCGCGCCAATACGCGTTGATGGCACCGCCAGCAGTGTGACCCTGGGATCGAACGCACAATGTTCAGAATTGTCAGATGACCCTTAGTCCAACCTCGATTCAGCTTGCGGGCGCAATCATTTTTGCGATTGCCCTGACCCATACGTTTTCGACCAAGATATTCGAGCGGCTGGCACATACCCAGCCGGCCCATGCCGGCGTGTGGCACTTGCTGGGCGAGGTGGAGGTGGTATTTGGATTTTGGGCGATGGTGTTGGTGATTGCCATTTTCGCGCTGGCCGGCTCGCAGGCGGCGACTGGCTACATTGACTCACGCAATTTCACCGAGCCGATGTTTGTGTTTGCCATCATGGTGGTGGCCGGCACCAGGCCGATTCTCAAGTTTGCGGGTGGCCTGGTGCGCCGTTCCACCAGCATCATTCCGCTGCCCCGTTCGATCTCCTACTATTTTGCGGTGCTCTCGCTTGTGCCGCTGCTCGGCTCGTTCATCACCGAACCAGCAGCAATGACTCTGGCGGCGTTGCTGCTGCGGGAACGGTTTTTCGCTGCCGGCCTGTCCAATCGCCTCAAGTACGCCACCATTGGTGTGCTGTTCGTCAATGTGTCGATTGGCGGCACCCTCACCCCCTATGCGGCACCGCCCGTATTGATGGTGGCGGCAAAGTGGAATTGGGACGTGTGGTTCATGCTGTCGCATTTTGGCTGGCGCTCGGCGATTGCCGTGGTGGCCAATGCGCTGATTGTGGCGTTGCTTTTCAAGGGCGAGCTTTCACTCCTGCGGGTGCCGCCCGCCTCTGGCGATCGCCGCAAAATGCCGCCCCTGATGGTGGCGGTACACCTGATGTTTCTGGTTGGCATAGTTGTTTTTGCACACCATCCGGCGATTTTCATGGGGCTGTTTCTGTTTTTTCTCGGCTTCGCCACCGCATACAAGGAGCACCAGGATCCGCTCATCTTGCGCGAAGGTCTGCTGGTCGCTTTTTTCCTCGCCGGTCTGGTGGTGCTGGGCGGACAGCAACAATGGTGGCTGCAGCCGCTGTTGCTGCAGATGAGTGAATCACAGGTGTATTACGGCGCCACTGCGCTCACTGCCATTACCGACAACGCGGCATTGACGTATCTGGGTTCGCTCGTCGAGGGCCTGAGCGACCCATTCAAGTATTCGCTGGTGGCTGGTGCAGTGACCGGCGGCGGGCTGACCATCATTGCCAACGCGCCCAACCCGGCCGGCTTTTCCATCCTCAAGGAATACCTGGACGATCAGACGCTCAACCCGGTCTGGCTGCTGTTGGCGGCAACGCCGGCTACCTGCGTTGCGATCATCGCGTTTCGTTTTATCTGATATGGAATTGACGCGGCCAGGCGGTGCTGCCAATCCATTGGCAATGGCAAAAATCAAAGTCAAGCATCCGCTGGTCGAGATGGACCGGGATGAAATGACCCGCGTAATCTGGGCCGGCATCAAATAAAAACTGATTCATCCGCACCTCGACATCGACCTCAAGTATTACGACCTCGGCATCCGGCACCGAGATGCCACGCGCGATCAGGTCACGGTCGATGCCGCGCACGCGGTGCTCGTATACGGTGTCGGCGTCAAGTGCGCCACGCGTTTGGTGATCTTTACCGCGCCACCGATTTTCGTTTTCCCGGCGCGGGCAGCCTCAAACTCACCTACACCCCGGATGACGGCGGCGCTCCGATCGAGCGCAAGGTCAACTCACGGTCAACGTGCAGTGACCGCACAGTGAGAGGGGCATAGTCGATCAGCGCTGCTCGCCGTACAACGCGAATGCGGCCTGCGCATCCTGACCCAGCAGTTGTTTGAGCGTGGGCATGGCAATGCGCAAGTCCTCACCGAGTTGCCACGGCGGATTAAAGATGAACAGGCCGCTGCCAAACAGGCCCAGGCCGTCAGCCGGAGGCGCAGCCACGGTGAGTGATACATGCAGCCATTTTCCCGCCGCCAACTGCTGCAACTGCGCAGGCAGCTGGCGCGACTCGCGCCGTGATACCTGCGGGTACCACACCGCAAAGACACCAGTGGGAAAACGCTGCATCGCATCGCGCAGGCTGTCGGCCACGCGCGCGTAATCGGTTTTGTCCTCGTAGGAAGGATCGATCAACACCAGCGCGCGCCGTGACGGCGGCGGCAGGAGTGATTTAAGCCAGGCGAAGCCATCTTCCGCCCGCACCGTCACGCGCCGGCCGGCCGCATGAAAATAATCGTGCAGGGCGGCGCCCTCAGTGGGATGCAACTCAAAAAAACGCAGCGGATCGTGCGCGCGCGTCAGTTGCAGCGCCAATTGCGGCGAACCGGGGTACGACGTGAGCGCAGCCCCCGGGTTGAACACCTTGATTTGCGCAAGGTAGTCAGAAAGCATGCCGGTCAAATCTGCGCGGCCCCACAAGCGGCCAATGCCAGTCTCATATTCCGCATTTTTGGCAGCAAACGTGCCGGCATCAAGCGCATAGGCTCCG
>JANOYK010000670.1:0-4644 GCA_031428855.1 Burkholderiales bacterium
GCTGCGCGCGCCGCGCCTGCGCCGGCACCGCCGCCACCGCGCACTGCCGCGCCCCCGCTGCCCCGGGTGGCGAAGGCGGCACCGCCTGCGCCGGCTCGCGTTCCCGCCGCGCCAGTTATCACCGGCAACACGCCTTCCCCGCCGTTGAGCAGCGCTGCGCCCGCGCCTCCGTCAGCCGCGCCAGCCGAAGACCTCAACGCCATGATCGAAGCGCGCCGCCGCGCGCGCGCGCAGAACGCGCCTGCGGGCACTTCCACGCCACCGCCTCCGCAACCGGCAGAAGACGACATCGCACGGCGCGACCGCATCGTCGCCGCCAACATGAGCACGATTCGCGCGCCGACTCTTGGTGACAACCCGAAGAACAGCGGCGGTGTGTTTTCGATCAAGCGCATCGGCACGGTCGACGCCGAGTTTTTGTTCTACGGCTGGAACAAGGATGTCAACCGGCGCATGTCGCAACTGATCGAAGTGCGCATCGGCAACCACAGCACGATGGAACTGGCGGTGGTGCGCCGCATGATCGCGATCATCCGCGAACACGAGCGGGAAGACTTTGCCTGGCAGTCGGCACGGGCCGGGCGGGTGGTGACGTTATCGGCCCGTGCGCGCGACAACGCCGGGCTGGAGGAATTTTTTATACGCGAGTTTTTCCGCTGACAGCGGATCAACAATTTCGCTTCAATCCAAAACGGAAACCCTTGGTGGGAGCCGTTGTCAGGCCGATGCAGTGATGAAACCGTTGGTGCAGGCGGTTATCAGCCGCGCAAGAATAATGTCACCAGCGGCTCGCTGCCCACTTGCCGGCTCCAGTGGCCATGCAGCGCCGCGTCAAACACGGCGCCAGCCGGCACTCGGTCATCCGAATAAAAATGCTCGCCCGGCTGGAACAGGCGCGAGCTGCCATCACGCAAACCAATTTCCATCTGCCCGCCGAGGATGAACACCCATTGCGGCGTCACGCTGCAATGAAACTCGCTGCGAAACCCCACCGGGCTGTGGCGCAACTGATAGCCGCCCGAGGGCATCAAGGCGGACAGCATCGATTGCGGTTTGCCTTCCGGCAGGGCGATGGTTTCTTCGCGAAAACGCGCGCGGCCATCGGTATCGGTGAACAGAATCGTCTTGGTGAAGTTGGTCATAAAATGCGGCTCCGGATCAAAGTCAGGCCATGATAACGGTATGTCACATCAGACACTGAAAACCCCCACCATGCGCACCGTGCTCGCTGCCGCACTGACGGCCAGCACTTGGCTCGGCATGCCCTGCGCCAGCGCACAAGAATTTCCCGTGCGCCCGCTGCGCGTGATTGTGCCGTTCTCACCCGGCGGCGCGGTGGACGGCCCGATCCGCGTCATCGCGCAGGTGCTGGCCAAGCGCCTCGGCCAGCAAGTCACCATCGACAACCGCCCCGGTGCCGGTGCCACCATCGGCAGCGAAGCGGTGGCCAAGGCCGCGCCCGACGGTTACACCCTGCTGCTGTCATCGCAGACCAACGCCATCAGCGCCTCGCTCTACGCCAAACTCAATTTCGATCTGATCGAAGACTTCGCGCCCATCACGCTGCTCAGCCGCGAGCAAAGCGTGCTGGTGGTCAACCCGGCTTTTCCGGCGCGCAATGCGGGCGAGTTGATCGCCCACATCAAGCAGCGCCCCGGCAAGATCGACTACGCCTCATCCGGCAACGGCAGCGGCCAGCATCTGATGATGGCACTGCTCATCAGCATGGCGGGGTTGCAGATGAATCACAGTCCGTATCGCGGCAGCGGCCAGGCCACCGCCGATGTGCTGGGCGGCCAGGTGCCGATGTCGATGCCCGGTTTGTCAAGCATGCTCGGCCACATTCGCGCCGGCAAACTGCGCCCGATGGCGGTGAGCGGCACGCGCCGTTCCCCCGCCTTGCCCGATGTGCCGACGCTCGATGAAGCGGGCGTCAAAGGCTATAGCGCCTACATCTGGATGGGCCTGATGGCTCCCAAGGGCACACCAGCGCCCATCGTCGCGCGCCTGCAGCGCGAAGCAGTGGCGGCACTCGCCAGCGATGAAGTAAAAAACTACATGACCACCGCCGCGATTGAACCCGCGCCATCCAGCCCCGCCGAGTTCGGTGCATTTTTCCGCGCCGAGAAAGAACGCTGGGCCGTCATCGTTCGCGAGACCAGCGCCAAAATTGATTGACCATTTTGATTGACCATTGACCATTCGATTCACCATTGACAACCTAAACAGAGAGAAGCAGCACATGAGCACCATCGACAACAACGCCACCGTTACCGGTGTAGAGCACTGGACCACCAAGGGCGAAGTCAAACTCTTCATGTGGGAAAAATACGCCGGCAAGCCCGACGGCAAACCCGCCGTGCTGTTCGTCCACGGTTCGTCAATGGCGTCGCAACCGACCTTCGATCTGACCGTGCCGGGCCGCGCCGATTCATCAGTGATGGACTGGTTCGCCCGGCGCGGTTTCGTCTGCTGGTGTGTCGACATGGAAGGCTACGGCCGCTCCACCAAAACGCGCGACATCTACTGCGACATCTCCAATGGCTCCGACGACCTCAAGGCCGCCACCGACTACATCGCCACGACGCGCGGCGTGCAATCCTTCCTCACCTATGGCATCTCGTCGGGCGCACTGCGCGCCGGCCTGTTCGCCGAGCGCCATCCCGAACGCGTGTCACGCCTCGCCCTCGACGCCTTCGTCTATACCGGCGAAGGCGCACCAACACTCGAGCAGCGCCGCAAAAAGCTGCCCGAGTTCATCGCCAACAAGCGCCGCCCGATTGACCGGGCTTTCATGTTCTCCATCTTCGAGCGCGACCACGCCGACTGCGCCGAACAGCGCGTGATCGAAGCCTTCGCCGACGCGGTGCTGGCGCTGGACGACTCGATGCCCAACGGCACCTACATCGACATGTGCTCCAAGCTGCCGATCTGCCACCCGGAAAAAATCGCCGTGCCCACCGTGGTGTTGCGCGGACAGTTCGACGGCATCGCCGCCCTCGATGACCTGATCGAGTTCTACAAGCGCCTGCCCAACCCCGACAAGCAATTGATCATGATGTCAGGCATTTCACACGCGTCGTTTCAGCAGAAAAATTATTTGATGGTGTATCAGATACTGCACGCGTTTTTCACGCAGAGGGCGCCGGAGTACACCTCCAGCGCGGCGCATTGATGCTGACCGCGTCATCATGAGCAGCGCATCGGCCCGCCGCAATGCTGCGGCCCCGGCCGTCTCGGCCACGCCGGCGCGCGGCGGCCCGGCACGCAGCGGCGGTTACACCGGGATTCTTCCGAGCCAGAAGATTGCCGCGATGCTCAAGAGCCGCGAGATCAAGGCACTGCGCCGCCCGGTTGAACCAGACCAGGTGCAGCCTGCCAGCATCGATTTGCGGCTGGGCGATTGGGCTTATCCGGTCGATACCAGTTTCCTGCCCGGCCGGGGCATCAAAGTGCTCGACAAGATGCAGCAGCTTGACGGGCGCTTTGATGATTTCAAGATTGACTTGCACAATGGCGCGGTGCTCGAAAAGGGGCGCATATACGTCATTCCCCTGCTCGAATCGATTGATTTGCGCAGCGATGTGGCGGCCTTCGCCAATCCCAAAAGTTCGACTGGACGTCTCGATATTCTGACGCGCCTGATTGCCGATGAAGGCACCAGCTTTGACCAGGTGCCGGAGGGCTACAAAGGCAATCTGTTTATTGAAGTGGCACCGCGCAGTTTCAGCGTGGTGGTCAAGACTGGTGCGCGCCTGAATCAATTGCGGTTCCGCCGCACGCGCGGCGAAGAGGTCAAGGCGGTCACCGCCGGCGACTGGAAGCAATTGCTGGCGCAGGGGCAGATCGCTGATTCGGGCGGCGGGCGCAACGCGCTATCGATGAAAACTGGCATGCTGCCGTTCACGGTCGACCTGGTCGGCAGCGGCAAAGCCAATAGCCTGATTGGCTACCGCGCCAAGAAGCATGCGCGGCGCATCGATCTGGACCTGCGTGATTACGACCCGCTCGATTTTTGGGAGCCGATCCGGTTCCACAAAAAGTCGTCCCTGATTTTGTCACCCGACGAGTTTTATATTTTGATGACCAAAGAGGCGATTGCGGTGCCGCCCGACTACGCCGCCGAGATGCTGCCTTACGACACCCGCGCCGGTGAATTCCGGGTTCACTATGCCGGTTTTTTTGATCCGGGCTTTGGCTGGAATGCCAGCACCGGCAAGGCCGGCAGCAGCCGCGGCGTGCTCGAAGTGCGCTCGCATGAAGTGCCGTTTTTGCTTGAGCACGGACAGACCGTCGGCTGGCTGCGCTACGAGCGCATGGCCGAGCGGCCTGATCTGCTCTACGGTGCCGGCGGCAACTCCAACTACCAGGGACAGGGCCTCAAACTGGCCAAGCAGTTCGCGCCGCTGCGCGGCGGGGTTTGAGCCCTGTCCCTGGTAGTTGGAGTTGCCGCCCGCTCCATAGAGCAGCTCAGGCCGCTCGGCCATGCGCTCGTAGCGCAGCCAGCCCACGGTCTGCCCATGTTCGAGCAAAAACGGCACCTCGTGCGAGCGCACTTCGAGCACGCCGCGGCTGCTGCCGGCCTTGCCGGTGCTGGCATTCCAGCCAAAGCCCGGATCAAAAAAACCGGCATAGTGAACCCGG
>JANOYK010000671.1:0-11576 GCA_031428855.1 Burkholderiales bacterium
GCGGTGTTGCGCCACAGGATGTCGGCCTTGCCATCGCCGTTGAAGTCGGCCACCGCCGCCACCGTCCAGGCCAGAGGCACGGTGCGGGTATAGCCTTCACTGGCGATCGACAGACCGTTCATGAAGTAGATGTAGTTGTCCCCGGTGGCGGTGTTGCGCCACAGGATGTCGGCCTTGCCATCGCCGTTGAAGTCGGTGCGCACCGCCGCGCCGGCGCTGGCGGCATTGACGCTGAGCACCACCGCTGAGGAGGTCGCCGGGTTATGGTTGGCGTCGCCGTCATAGATGGCGGTGATGCTGTGGCTGCCGGTGGCGAGGCTGCCGGTGGCAAAAAGCGCCGCACCCGCGCTCAGGGCGCTACTGCCGAGTGTCGCTGCACCGTTCTTGAAGGTAACGCTGCCGGCCGGGCTGGTGCCCCCGGTGACGGTGGCGGTGAAGGTGACGACCTGGCCATGTACCGACGGGTTGGGGGTGACCACCAGGCCGGTGACCGGGCTCGCTTTGTTGACCGTGACCACTACCGCGCCGGAGGTGCTGGCAGTGTTGTTGGCATCGCCGCTGTAGCTGGCGGTGAGGCTGTGTCCGCCCACCGCCAGGGTGTTGGTCGAGAACGCGCCGGCTGCGCTGGCTACTGCGCCGCTGCCAATCACAGCGCCGCCATCGCGGAACGTGATGCTGCCGCTTGGCGATGCGCCGCCGCTGATCGTGCCGGTTAACGTGACGCCGGTGCCGTAACCCACCGTGGTGCCGGGCGATACCCCCAGTGCGGTCGTGGTCGCCAATGGCCCGGCGTTGACGGTCTGCACCAGTACGCCCGAGGTGCTCACGGCGTTGTTGCCGTCGCCGCTGTATACCGCAGTGAAATTGTGAACCCCGATGCTCAATGCACTGGTGGTAAACGTGGCAACCCCCCCAGATAGGCTCCCGTTGCTGAGGGTCGCTGCGCCATCTTTGAATGCCACCGTGCCTGACGGGCTAACCCCTCCGCTGACCGCCGCCGTGAAAGTCACACTGCTGCCAAACGCTGAGGGGTTCGGCGACGACATCAAAGCCGTTGTTGTTTGCGCCGCAGCGACACCTGTGCAGAGGCTCAATGCTAGCCATACGAACGAAATAGTGAGGTTACGCATGGCTTTCTCTCCGGAGTGATGGGCCTGCTTGGCTGATGTTCTCTGATATTGCACCAATCCCCCAAGCAGAGCAATCAGCCGTCCTCGCTAAATGTGTGAACTTACGTTAAATCCTTGACCAGTACCACCGCTTACGTGGAAATTGACCGGTTTCTTACAGGGAGAAGGCCTTTTATCCATGCGCCTCCTGGCGCATTGACGCGTTGGTGGGAAAAAACGGCTGCCACTGCGGCAATTCTGCTGGCTACCAAAGGGAATACGCCGTGCCGTCTTGCCCCGTACCCTTGGCCCCGCTGCGAATATCTGCCAGCTTGCCTTCCACTCCCGGTGGCGGTGCCACCCATTCCCAAGAATCGGTGCGCTCGGTCAGCGGGTCTATTGGCAAGCGCAGCAGATATTTTCCTGTTTGCAAGTCTTCGAGTGTTTCGGGATAGCGCGCACGGTCGGAGTAATAACGCTGCAGGGCATCACGCGTCACCCGCAAGTTTTCGCGCAGCGCGGTCTCCTTGGCAATCTGCACACTGGCAAAGTAGCGCGGCGCAGCGACCGTCATCAGGAGAGCGATGATCGTCAGCACGACCAGCAACTCAATCAGAGTAAACCCCCGGCGCGTGCCCAATGGATGAATCATCGAATCACCACTCACGATGCGGAATGCCGTTCAATCCGACAGCGCGCGATTGGGAATACACGTCGAACACATCATCCCCGGCAGCCGGTGCGGTTGGCGGGCTGGCATAGCTGCGCCGGCCCCAAGTCTGCACGGCCGGCACATCGGGTTGGCCGGCAAACGGGTCGCGCGGCAGACGCCGCAGAAAATATATCCGTGGGCGTTTGGTGTCTTTTGCGTCTTCGACCCCTTCGGTCAGATCTTCGAGCCTGCGCGGATAACCCGACTCGCCCTCGGCCTTTGCAACACGCCCGGCGTCGGCAGCGGCCTTGTAGGCATCGATGGCAGTCCGGACTTCGCGAAGCGCCTCGCGCAATTCGCCCTCCTTGCGCCGCTGCACCATGTTCTCAACAGCCGGCACCGCCACCGTGGCAAGGACGCTCACAATCAGCAGCGTGACCATCACCTCGATATACGAAAAACCTGCGGCCCGTCCAGGCGGTTTTGCATAGAACGAAACCTGCGCGCACATCCCGCCGGGGGAAAACCTGCGCACGCTGCGAGCTCAGTTTGGCGTCCGCCGCAAACCCGAACCGGCCGGCGGTGGTGCAAACGGTACGCCCCCAGCCGGTGCCGCGCCAGCGGCGCCGCCAATGCTGCCAGACACCGCCGTGGCTGCCCCGCCTACTGCGGCATCGGTACCTGCCCGAATTTCGGTCTGCGAAGCCAATGGCCGCGCCATGTTACGCACAATGCGTGGCGTGATGATCAGGGCAATCTCGGTCTTATTGGTGTCGGTGGTGCGGCTGGAAAACAGCCGGCCCAGCACGGGAAATTGCGACAGGCCCGACACGCCGTCCGAAGTGCGGCGCTCGTCGTCGCGAATCAAACCAGCCAGCACCTGCGCCTCGCCATCGCGCAGGCGCAGGATGGTGCTGGCGTTGCGGGTGCCGATTTGGTATGCCAGCGTGCCGGCCGCACCGGAATTGATTTCTCGCGTGATGCTGCTCACCTCAAGCTGCACCTTAATGGACACCTCGTCGTCAAGCGTGATATTGGGCTCGACCTCAAGCTTGAGGCCGACGTCCAGATAGCTGACCGATTGCGACACAAAATTGCCGGCCGCACCGGCCGTGCTGGTGATTACCGGCACCCGATCACCGACATGGATTTTGGCTTTTTCACGGTTTTTGACGCGGATGCGCGGGTTGGCCAGAAGGTTGACCACGCCGTCGGTGCGGCCGAAATTGAGCGTGAGCAGCGGGTTCGGCAGGTTCACCCGTATCAGCGATGAGTTGAGATTGTCGAATTCAGTCTTGGTCAATTGCCCCACCGTGCCCGCCGCGCCGACCGCTGACAAACTGATTTGCGTGGGCCAGCGGATTCCCAGGCTTTCCAGCTTGGTGGTGGCGATTTCGAGTACCTCGACTTCAAGCATTACTTCGGGCTCGGCAATGTCGGACGTGGCAATCAGCCGCTCTGCCAGCTTGATCGCCTCTGGCGTGTCTTTCATCACGATCAGATTCAGTTTCTCATCGACATACAGATCGCGGGTCTTGACCATGGTGCGGATCAGATTGACCACCTGCTTGGCATCGGCGTTGGTCAGATAGAACGCGCGCACCAGCAACTCCTGATACTCGCGTTTTTTGGCAGCAGTATTCGGGAACACGATCAGGGTATTGTCATTCAGCGCTTTTTTGTCAAGCTGGCTGGTCAGCAGCAACACGTCGACAATCTCGGCCACAGTCGTATCCTTGACTACCAGGCTGGCTTTGAGGTCGGGCCGAATGTCGCGATCGAAAATGAAATTGACATTGGCAGCGCGCGAAATCACTTCAAAGATGGAGCGCAAATTGGCATCACGAAAATCGAGCGTAAGCCGGCGCGCCTCGGGCCGGAATTGCGCCAATTCCTGGAGCGGCTGTGCCGCCTCATCAAGCCGCCGCTGCACCGCCCGCACCTCGCGCCCTTGCGGGTCTTCCCCTGCGACGCGGCTGACGATCTCTTGAGCCGCCGGATACTTTTTCTCCGCTATCAATTTTTCCGCCGTGGCAAGCTGGTTGCGCCGTGCCACATCCCGCTCCAGCGCCAGCAGGCCGCTTTGCACGCGCGGTGAACTGGCGTCGAGCCGGGCGGCACGCTGGTACAACTCAGCAGCCGACTTGCTGTCACCGGCCAGGCGCGCCGACTCCGCTGCCGACGCCAGGCGGGACAAGCCCAGATCCCGTTCGCGCAAGTAAGTGGTGCGCAATACCGCGTCCGCCGGCAGCTTGCCCGATTCGGCTTTGAGCAGAGCGACCCCTTCCTCGATCTGCCCGCTACCGATCATCCGCCGCGCATCTTCAAGCACCAGATTGCCCGCACACGCGGTCAGCAGCGCTGCCAGTGCCAAGGCAAGCAGTGCCGTTGGCAATCGCACATCCGTCCATCGAACCGAAGTGGCGTTGTCGTGCGGTTGCGGGGATACGCGATTCTTGATCATGCAAAACCTTATCACGGTTTCACTCCGGGTGAAGCGCGCACTGGCACATTTGCCGCAGGGGAAGCCTCGCGCTTGAGATACAGCACCAGCTTGACGCGCGCCTCAATGCGCGCGTCAGCAATCCTGGGCCGCTCGAATCCAACCTGCGTCAGTGCAACATAGGGCATGTCGTTGAGCGTCTTGGCCAGAAACGCCCGCACCTGCGCGTACCCGCCCGCGACCGGCAGGTTGATCTCGTAGCGCACCAGCCGCGTGCCGTCAACCCGCGTGAGCTGGTAGGTGCCCTGTGCAAAATTGACACCGGTTTCCTGGGCAATGCGCGCCAGTTGCGCAAGGGTTTCACTTTGCTTTTTGCCGGCGTCCGGCAGAGACGCATAGAACCCGCTGATTTGATCGGCAACTGAGCGCGGCCGTGCGTCCGACGCCGCCTTCAGGTTGACGAGCGCCGCGCGATGCTCGCGGCGCAATTGCTCGCCTTCCTTCTGTGCCGGGCGCAGGGTGGTAAAAAACAGAATCACCGGAAACAGCAACAACGCGATTGCCGCCAGTTCCAGCATGGAGCGGTCCTTGCCCGCAGGGTGCAGGAACGACGGTGTTTTCATCTAGAACGCCGCCGTCAGCGCAAAGCGCAGGGCATTGACCGGGTCCTGCGGTTTGGCCTGATGCGATACCAGCGTCACCGTGCTAAATGTGCCCTCACCGCCAAGCGCATCCACCAACTTGAGGATGTCAGCATAGGATTTGGCTTCGCCCGCAATCCGCACCTGATGACTATCGGCCTCCGGCTGGATCGACAGTATTGCGACCTCGGGGTGTACCGATTTTTCGACTGCGCCAAACATCCGGCCCCAATCGAAGGTAAGTTCCCGATGGGCGCGCAGCAGTTTCGCAAACTCCTCGCGAACCTCTTCGCGCACCGGCGCGATGCTGCGCGCCACGTCCAGGCGAACCGTGGCGCGCGCCCGTTCATCGGAAAGGCGGTTGTTCTGGCGGACCACCTGGGCATACCCGATGAGCATCGCAATGCAACCGGCCAGCCCGAAGGCCGCTCCAGCGGTCAGCCAGCGCCGCACCACGCGGCCGCGACGGCCCGAAAAATCGATATCAAGCGTCAGGCGGCGAGCCATTGTCTGCCAATCTGCGTCAGAAAGCGGCCGCGTCGCGTGCGGCCGGCCAAGAGCGCACGCCGCAGGTTGCGGCCCGCCGCAGCAGGAAAATCGCCGGGGTCGCAATCGACCAGCAGCGCATGGAAAGCGCCGCCCGCCAAGGCTGGCGAAACAACGGCGGCACAACGCCGGCCGAGGCCGGCGCGCGCCATCGCCGAGCCATCGGCCATGGCCTGGCCGCGCACCATGGTGAGCGCTCCGGCCTCAAGCCGTGCGCAGTGTGCAATGCTGTCATGCGAATAGACGAAGTATCCGGTAATACCCGCGAGGGCGGGTGCCGCCAGGTCAAACCCCGCTGCAAACGCGCCCGTCAGGTTTTCGATTTGCCAATTGCAGCGCTGCAACATGGCGTCCAGCGCCGCCACGGCGCTGCGTTGCATGCCACACAGCAGGCGTTTGCCCGGCACACCAGTGGAAGCTGCCGTCAATAGCCAGCCGGCGGCGGGTTGTTCGTAAAGCCGCGCAAAAGCTTGTGCGGCAAACGCCTGCTGTTCCAGGGCCGTCAGATATTGCCGCGGCCAGTCGATCACAAAATAGCGCATCCACGCATCGCCCAGCACCACGCTGAGTGCCGCCCGCTTCGGCCGCTGCTTGCGTACCAGTTGCTCGACTGCCGCTAGCGCGGTGTCCCACGAGAACTCATCCCCGGCAAGCGACGGCAACGGAGACGACAACGGCGCACCGCCCGGCGCCGACACGCGCACCGACCCACGGCTGATTTCCACCAGCAACGGCGGATCAGGAAGAAAACGTGACACGATTGATTTCCGTCAAGGTGGAACGCCCGTCGCGCACCAGCGCCAGCGCCGATTCGCGCAAGAACACCATGCCGCGCTTGCGCGCGAGGCTTTTGAGCTCGGCACCGGAGGCGCGCCGCACGATCAGGTCGCGAAACTCGTCGTCCAGGCGGATGAGTTCGGAGATCACGGTGCGGCCGCGATAGCCGGCACCACGGCACTCGGCACAAC
The DNA here is from genome assembly GCA_031428855.1 of Burkholderiales bacterium. Classification (GTDB taxonomy): domain Bacteria; phylum Pseudomonadota; class Gammaproteobacteria; order Burkholderiales; family JAEUOS01; genus CANJDH01. Next base: position 6,360 of record JANOYK010000671.1, read on the forward strand.
CCACCGCGCGCATGAAGCGATAGCCAGCCATTTGTTCGGCCGGCAGGCCGGCGCTTGCGAGATCTTCTTGATCCGGCGCGTGGGGTTGCGCGCAAGCCAGGCACAACTGGCGTACCAGGCGTTGCGCCAAAACACCGTTGAGTGCGGCGACAAAGCCATGCAGGTCGATGCCCATGTGCGAGAAACGGCCAATCACGTCGAATACGTTGTTGGCATGCACCGTGGTAAACACCAGGTGCCCGGTGAGAGCCGATTGCACCGCGATGCTGGCGGTTTCCGGATCGCGGATCTCGCCGACCATGATCTTGTCCGGGTCGTGGCGCAGCAGCGAGCGCAGGCCGCGTGCGAAGGTGAGGCCCTTGCGCTCGTTCACCGGGATCTGCAACACGCCGGGCAACTGGTATTCGACTGGATCTTCGATGGTCACCAGTTTTTCGGTGCCGGTGTTGATTTCGCTCAACATTGCGTAGAGCGTGGTGGTCTTGCCGCTGCCGGTGGGGCCGGTCACCAACAGCATGCCGTAGGGCTGGCGCGACAAACTGCGCAGTTCGGCCAGCGGCGCACCAGCGAAGCCGAGCGATTCGAGAGTGAAGCTTTTCAATTTGTCGCGAAACGACTCGCGGTCCAGCACCCGCACCACCGAATCTTCGCCAAAAATGCTCGGCATGATGGATACGCGAAAATCGATATGGCGGTTCAAGTGCAGCGCCTTGAAGCGGCCATCCTGCGGCACCCGGCGCTCGGTGATGTCAAGGTCGGCCAGCACCTTGATGCGCGCAATCGCGTGCTCCGCCAGCGTACGGTCGGGGATCGTCTTGACCTGCACCAGCAGCCCGTCAATCCGGAACTTGATGGTCAGCCCGGTGGGAATGGTCTCGAAGTGGATGTCGCTGGCCCCGCTCTGGATCGCGTCGCGCAGGGTGGAGCGCACCAGCCGCACCGCCTGCGCATCTTCCTGGCCGATCGACGCCATGTCGAGTGATTCGACATGTTCGGTCTGGTCGATCGCCAGGCTGTCCGGCGCACCCATGGTGTCGAGCGCAGTGACATTGCGCTCCAGTTGCGCCAGCAACGCGCTTAGATCATCCGGCAGCATCAGCCGCAACTGTGCGGGCTGTGAGGCCAGGTGCGCGTTCAGCCAGGCCAGCAAGGCCTCGTCGCGCGGATCGTCAAACAGCACATCGAGGCCGCCGGACGCGCGCAGCGGCACGCAGCGGTGCCTGGCGCACTCGACAAACGGAATCGATTCAAAATTGATGGCGTCTGACCGTGCGGCGGCCTGTGCCTCCGCCAGCGTGCATACCGGGTAGCCGTACTGTTGGCCCAGCGCGGCCAGCGGGTCTGGCACGGCCAGGGTGCCGCCTGCGGCAGCCATCATCCTGCCCCCCCGGCCAGCTCGAAAATCGGCATGTACATCACCACGACCACCGCACCAATGACCAGCCCGATAAGCGCCATGACCACCGGCTCGAACACCTTAGTGAATGATTCAATCCAGCGGGTAAGTTCTTCCGCATGAAAATCAGCCGATTGGCCGAGCATCTCGGCGAGACGCCCACCAGCCGCGCCGGCCGCCACCAGCCGCGCCGAGACCCCTGTGAGCAGGTGGTTTTGCTCCAGTGCCGGCACCAGGCCGGTGCCCTCCCGCAGTTGCCGCAGCGCGCTCTGTGCGGCACCCTGAAGCTGTGGCGAGAGCGTGGCTACACTCATCGACACAGCATTGATGGCCGAAATGCCGCTTTCGATCAACATGCCGACGGTACGATAAAACGTGATCAGGTAAAACAGGCGCAGCTTGTCCTTGAAGGGCCGCACCGTCAGCAAGGCCGGCAACACCTTGCGCACCAGTGCGCCGCTCAACCCCAGATACACCATACCCGCCACCCCGGCCAGCGCGACGCCGGTGACCAGCAGCGAATTCTCCGCTGCAAACTTGCCCCAAGCGAACAGCAGGCCAACCAGGTCCGAGACTTGGGTATTGCGCCCCTCCTGGATCCGCGAAAAACGCGGCACCACGTAAAGCATCAGGAACGACATCACCAAAAAGCCCGCTGCCATCAGGATAGCGGGGTAGATCAGCGCACCGCTGATTTTGCGCCGCAGGGTTTGCACCCGTTGTTCGAATTCGACAAAACGCTCAAGCGCGGTGGCGAGATCACCGGTGCGCTCACTGGCGCGCACATTGGCCACATACAGCGGCGGAAACACATCGGGAAACTCGCCCACTGCGGTCGAGAATGGCCGCCCCTCGCGCAGCACCAGGCGCAGACGCGCCAATATGCCACGTGCGGCTTCACCGGTTTCTTTTTCGGCAAGCGCCGCCAGCGCATCGTGCAGCCCAATGCCGGCACGCAGCAACACTGCCAACTCATGGGTGAAAAGCACAATATCAAGGGTTTTGTTGCCGAACCGCAAACCGCGGCGGGCCTTGACGCTCAATACCGAGAAACCTTCCAGTGCGAGATTTTTGATCACATCGCCCGCGTCAATGCCGTCGCGCTCGAGCATGACCAGCTCGGCACTGCCCGGCCTGACAACGCGTGCGGCAAAGCGCATGATGGCTTTCTGGGGGTGACTCTAATTGTTGGAAAGGTCGGCTGCGTCGCCGGTGCCGCCAGGCTGGCCGTCTTTGCCGTAGGAGATGATGTCGAACTCGGCGCGCTGCCCGGGGATCTTGTACAGGAACGGATTGCCCCACGGGTCGGGCGGCAGACCCTTGCGCAAATACGGGCCGTTCCATTTCGGTTCGTTGGCCGGCTTGACCATCAGGGCGTTGAGCCCCTGTTCGGTGGTGGGGTAGCGGCCAGTATCGAGGCGGTATTGGTCCAGGGCTTTTTCAAGCGCATCAATCTGGGCGCGGGCCACCCCAGCCTCGGATTTGCCAAGCTGCGAAAAATAGCGCGGGGCCACGTAGCCCGCCAGGAGGCCGATGATCGCCACCACCACCAGAAGCTCTAGCAGCGTGAAGCCCGCTTGTGTGCCACCCACCCGAAACCGGTTTGTGCAAGTTCTCATACCACCACTTTCTGGCTATACTCTGCTACCAAGACCAGCGAGTATAAATTATCAATGTCGTTGCGCCCCGCCATTTTTCTGCTTAATGCGCTGCTGCTCGGTTTTGGAGCATCGTCGGCGCACGCCAACATTTATATATTTGTCGAAGCCGATGGGCGGGTGCATATGGCCGACCGGCAAATTGATGCGCGCTACCAGCTAGCGGTGAGCGACGCGGCTGGCGCCAACGTAACTGCTGCACCTGCTGCGGTGTACAGACTCGATAAGTCGAAACATGACCCGCTGATTGCCCATTCAGCGCATGCTGCGGGTCTGCCGCACGCTCTGGTGGCTGCCGTCATCTCGGTCGAATCGGGATTTAACGAGAAAGCGGTCTCCCCCAAGGGTGCCAAAGGCCTGATGCAGCTTATGCCCGGCACTGCCAAGCGTTATGGCGTGGCCAACGTATTCGACCCTGCGCAGAACATCAAGGGTGGCACGGCTTATCTCAAAGACCTGATGGCACTGTTCAACAACGACGTGTCTCTGACACTCGCCGCGTATAACGCCGGTGAAGAAGCCGTGGCCAGATACGGGCGCAAGATCCCGCCGTTTCCAGAAACGCGCAAGTACGTGCAATTGGTGCTGGCGCGGTACCAGCCGGGCAAGGCACCCGCCAGCTAAAACAGCGGAACTGCAAGCCGCTTCTCCCGGTAAATTGGACTCGAGGGCTATCTCGGCGGCATCCCCGGGAGTCCCGCAGGAGTTTCTGGCTGGCGCTAGCGCCGATCCACCCGCGGGTGTGCTTACTGGGCAGTAAACGTTTGTGCGCTGTTTGTCGTTTGGCCAAGCGCTTGCATCCAGACGGTGCCGGTCTGTACCCCAGCGGGCACCGTAGCCGTGATCTGCGTCGAAGAGTTGATGGTGAACAACGCAGACACTCCACTGGACCCGCTGCCGCCTGGACCGGTAAAGCGCACCGCGTTCACACCACCAACACAGCCGGTGCAGCCGAAGTTTGTCCCTGTGATCGTGATGGTGTTGCCGACCGGCGCCGAGGTAGGATTGAGGCTGGTGATGGTTGGCGCGGGCGGATTCGTGGCATACCAGTGCGACGTGAAATAGTTGTTTTGATTATCGCGAACGGTCATCGCAAGGTGGGTTACCGCACTCCAGGTCACCGGCGTACCGAGCGTATGTGCCGTCGTCTCGAACGGAATGTTGTATTGGTCGTAAAGGCGTACCGTTTGGCTGTTGACCAGACCATCAATGCCGAACTCGACATTGGCGACGAACGATTGTGGTGGCGTTACCGTGGTACCCGCGCTGTTCTTGTACTGCCAGTTGATCGCGGTGACCGTGTCGCCGCTGACGGTTATCGTCGGCACGATGATGATGCCGCGATTGGTCGAATCCGGATTGGGCAGGGTGAAATTGACCGGCTGGCCGTTGTAGTTAACTGACCAAGCTCCGCCAGAGGGTACTTCGGTCTTTTGCGGGGAGGCGAAGCCGGCACCTGGTCCGGGATTGTTAGAAAACTTGGCGACCGACTCGGTGTTGCTTAGCCCCGATCCCGATGGGCCAGTGAAGAAAACCGAGGCGGGGGTAACGGTATCGTTGGTCTGGAAATTGGCAATGTAATAGACCGGTGCCGGGTAGTTGATCTGACCGGCCGTGCCGCCAAAGAAATTGCCGCTGTAGTGGAAGCCTAGTTGCAGTGAAGGCCCGCTGCTGCCGCCATGATCTCCGGCGAAGCCTGCCACCGACCATGCCAAAGGCACGGTGCGAATATAGCCTTCGTTGGCGATCGTCACACCATCCATGAAATAGATATAGTCTTCACCCGTCGTATCGTTTCGCCACAGGATATCGGTCAGGCCATCGCCGTTGAAGTCCCCCATCCAGGCCGGATTCCACGCTGCGGAGGCTACGGTGCGGATGTACCCCTCGCTGGCAATCGCGAGGCCATTCATGAAGTAAATGTAGTTCTCACCAGTCGTGCTGTTTCGCCACAGAATGTCGGATTTGCCATCACCGTCAAAGTCACCCACCCCCATTACTGACCATGCCAAGGGCACGGTGCGGATGTAGCCTTCGCTTGCGATCGCGACACCATCCATAAAATAGATGTAATCCTCACCCGTCGTGCTGTTTCGCCACAGGATGTCGGCCTTGCCGTCGCTGTTAAAGTCACCCACCCCAGCTACGGACCACGCTAGGGGC
>JANOYK010000672.1:0-1516 GCA_031428855.1 Burkholderiales bacterium
GGCTCACCACCCAATCCGGGCGCGCACCGGGACGGTCGATCTTGTTGACGACGACGATCGGTTTCAAACCCAGTGCCAGGGCCTTGCGCGTCACAAAGCGCGTCTGCGGCATCGGGCCTTCGACCGCATCGACCAGCAGCAGCACGCTATCGACCATCGACAGCACGCGCTCGACCTCGCCGCCAAAATCAGCGTGGCCGGGGGTGTCAACGATGTTGATATGGGTGCCTTCAAACATCACCGCGCAGTTCTTCGCCAGAATCGTGATGCCGCGCTCCCGCTCCAGATCGTTCGAGTCCATCACCCGCTCGGCAATGTGCTGGTGCGCGGCGAACGTGCCGGCCTGTTGCAAGAGTTTGTCGACCAGCGTGGTCTTGCCGTGGTCAACGTGGGCGATGATGGCGATGTTGCGGATATTGCGGGACATGGGAACCTCGACGGAAACAATGGCATCGGTTGCAGCATGTGGCAAAGCGTGTTCTGCCGGTATTCTGCCGGTATTCTGCCGGGAAAATTCCGCCAGAATTGCTGCGATGCAAAAACCAGAATTTTACGCCGCCAAGATGACAAAAGCCATTGTTTTTTAGGGGGAAATATCCTTTTCCGCCTCGCTCTCACTATTTACTTTATCTAAACTTTGTTAGATAATCATACAATCATGGCGAAACGCCCTCTCACTGCTGCGGAAACGTTTGATCTGCGGCAAGCCCTGCACATCGCCGTACTCGACGCACTCATGGCATCGCGCCGCTGGGAGCCGGGAGACCTGATTTTTCAAGGTGGCACCAGTTTGCATCTGGCCCACGGCTCGCCGCGCTTTAGCGAAGACCTCGATTTTTTGGTCAAATCGTCACTCCATCTGGCATCGCTGGGCGCGGCGATTGGTGCGCGCCTGCGCGGCACGGCCTGGTTGCCGCCTGATACCGAACTCAACGTGAGCCACGCCAAGGACGCACACAATCCGCATGCATTCGTGGTGTCGGTGGGCGGGCCGGACGTCATCGGCTCGGTGCGGGTCAAGGTGGAGTTGTGGCGCACCGCCGCCGATGCCATGGCTGCCCTGCGCGTGGCAGTGGCACCGGTGCGGCTCGCACGCGGCCCGGCGGCGGGCATGCAGGCTTTCGTCCCTACCGAGAGCCTGATCGACATTTATGCCGACAAAGTATTTGCGCTCGCCGCCCGGCCCTACCTCAAGCCGCGCGATGTATTCGACTTGCACTGGCTCGGCATGCATGGCGATACCGCAGCCAGCATTGCGGCCAGCACACCGGGCTGCACTGCCGCTGATTTGCGCGTGCGGCTCGCCATCTATCCCAATGAAACGCCTGGAGCATGGCTCGACAAGGCGCGGGCGCGGCGCGTGCAATTGCAGGCATCGCACAGCGCCATCGCGCGCGATCTGAAACGCTGGCTGCCGTCGTCATGGCCGTTGGGCGAATCTGATGTAGCCGGCATGGTGAATGCATCGGTGACCGCACTCGATCAGGGCATGGATGTGATGCGCGGCATTGGTGGC
>JANOYK010000673.1:0-2053 GCA_031428855.1 Burkholderiales bacterium
GCCCGGCATGAGCTGCGGCGCGCGCCAGCAGCGGCCGGAAAGCCGTGGCCATGTGCGCCTGCGCTCGGCTGACCCGATGGCAGCGCCGCTGGTGCAGCCGAACTATCTGACCGATGCGCGCGATCAGGCAGTGCTGCTCGCCGCACTCAAACTGGCGCGGCAGTTGATGGCCTCGCGCGCGATGGCCGCGTACTTTGAGGGCGAGATACTGCCCGGCCCGCAAGTGGCATCGGATGACGAGTTGCTCGATTTCGCCCGGCAGCGCGGCTCCACTGCCTATCACTTGGCGGGCACCTGCAAGATGGGGCCGGACAGTGACCCGATGGCGGTGGTCGATGCCACGCTCAAGGTGCGCGGCGTGCAGGGCCTGCGCGTGGTGGATGCGTCGGTGATGCCGCAGGTGCCATCGGCCAACACGCTGGCAGGCGCGCTGATGGTGGCGGAGAAGGCAGCGGATTTGATTCGCGGCAGGGTGCTGTTGCGCAGCGCTGGTTTTATCAAGGCACCGGCCGGCGCTGCCTGATGTGGACAGGCTTTACGTGACGGTCACGGGCTGCCTCATTTCGCCGTATTTGTTTTGTCGGCAACACCGCGGCTAGAGCCGGCCCCCAAATGTTCGTGTCAGTGAAACGGCCATTCGCGCACCCTATTCAGTAAGCCCATCACAGTGTGTTACGCGGCTGGCCGCGCACGCCGCTTGACGTTGCCAATCAGCCTCGGTTTGCCAGCTGGATGGCTCAGCACCGCGATGGTCACCGGACCGTCGTAAGCAGCCAGCACCAGATCACGCATGTGCTCCAGGTGCGAGCGCCAAAAACTCTCCACCGCTGCCGGGTTGCCGCTGCGCATCAGGTCTACCGCCATCTGGCGGCTGCGCAGGCTCTCCTCGCGCAGCTTGCCGACGCTGGCTTTGGTGGAGGTGCGCGCGGTCACGTCTTCGTGCTGGCGGCGGATGATGTCGTAAATGAGTGACGCGAACAGATGAATCGTCTTGTTGCCACAGTGCCGCGTGATGAGCATCGAGAACTCGGCGGACAGATCGGCGTAGCGGATCAGGTCGTGCTGCGCGGCTTCGCGTGCAGCGGTGATGTTGGCTTCAAGTTCGGCGAGCGCAGCCGGGTTGCGCTGCACGGCGAGCAGGCCGGCGGCCGGCGGCTCGATGATGGTGCGCGCCAGCCACAGGTCTTGCAGAGTGGTGCCTTCGATTTGCAGATAGACGCCCACCTGGCTGGCGGCAGAACTGAGGTCGATGGCCGTGACGCGCGCGCCGCCATGCTTGCCGCGGCTGATACTGATGAGCGACTCGGATTCGAGAATCCGCAAGGCTTCGCGCATGGTCGGGCGCGAGATGGCGAACTCGGCTTGCAGCGCGTTTTCCGGATGCAGCTTGTCGCCGGGTTTGAGCCGGCCGGTGACGATCTGGTGGCGCAGTTCGGCGGCAACCAGTTCGGCGGCCTTGGGGCGCTTGCCGGCGGCGGGTCGATCAGAGGCAGAAATGGGCATGCCCAGATTAAATGGTTATATAATAAAAAAGTCAACCGCCAAGGTAAAAAAGTCAACCGCCAAGGCCTCACCAAGGCCCAAAACGACGCAAGATTCTGAGGAGAATGCCATGCACTCACCGATTTTTTCTCTCACACCGCGTTGGATGTTTGTTGCAGCAGTGCTAGCGGCTGCGTTCCCCAGCGCCGCAGCGCTCGCACAGTCTGCCTCCGGCCCGTACCCCAACCGCCCGATCAAGATCATCGTGCCGTATTCGGCCGGCACCGGCAGCGACGTGCTGGCGCGCACCATCGGCCAGAACATCTCGGAGAAATCCGGCCAGCCGGTGGTGGTCGAAAACCGTGACGGCGGCGGCAGCTTGATCGGCACCCAGGCAGCGGCCAAAGCCGCACCCGATGGCTACACCATCCTGATCGCGGCCAACCCGTTTTTGATCGTGCCGAGCCAGAGCGCCAAGCCGCCCTACGACCCGCTCAAAGATTTCGTACCGGTTATCAAGATGGCGGTGATTCCGCTGGTGCTGGCTGCGCATCCAACGGCACCGTTCACC
>JANOYK010000674.1:0-1749 GCA_031428855.1 Burkholderiales bacterium
GTGCTGGTCAGCGCCGAGGAATTTCGCCGCCTCGCAGGCAACCGCAGCGGCCAGGCGCTGATCGATGCCCTGCAGGCCGCACCGCGCGGCAAGCTTGACCTCGCGCCGGCGCGTGCGCCGATGCCGGTGCGCAGCGTCAAACTGTGACCCAAGCTGTGACCCAAGCTGTTACCCGACCCGTCATCCACGTGATCAGCCGCGCAGTCACCCAAATCGTCACCTGAGCCGCCACGCACACCATGACCGGCTGGCTGCTCGACACCAACGTCCTGTCTGAACTGCGCCGCCCCAGGCCGAACCGGCAGGTGGTCGCATTCGTCGCGGCGCAAGCGCTGGAGCAACTCCATGTCAGCGCCGTCACGCTGGCCGAAATCCGCTTCGGCATCGAGCGCGCAGTCGATGCACAGCGCCGCGCCCAACTCCACGACTGGCTCACCCACCAATTGCGCCCGATGTTCGACGGGCGCGTGCTGCCGGTGAGTGAAGACGTGATGTTCAAGTGGCGCCTGCTGGTCGCGGAGGGCCGCAAGACCGGACACACGTTTTCGCAGCCCGACCTGATCATCGCCGCCACCGCCCTGGAGTATGGGCTGACAGTGGTGTCGCGTGACACCGCCGAATACCGCAAGGCGCGCGTGCCGCTGCTCAACCCCTGGGATGCGGCCGCCTGAGGTGTTGTGCTTGCAGTTCATTCAATTACCCGCTCCGCCTGCAGCAGCACCGTGGCCGGCAGCTTGACGCCAATCGCCTTCGCGGTCTTGAGGTTCACCACCAGTTCAAACCTGACTGGTTGCTGAATCGGCAACTCGCCCGGTTTCGCGCCCTTGAAAATCTTGTCAACGTAGGCTGCGGCGCGGCGGAAATTGTCCGTGAACGAAGCCGCATACGACATCAGTCCGCCCGCTTCCACGTACTGGCTGCCGGCGAACATGGACGGGGCCTTGAGGCCAATCAGGCGATCGGCAATCGCCTGTTGCAGACTGACGGTGGTGCCGCTTGACGTCACGATATAGGCTTGGGCGCCGAGCGCGGCGGCACGCTTGAAACCCGGCTCGAGATCGGCGCGCTGCCTGATCTCGACCCGCGACACGCGCAGCTTCAGACGCTGCGCTGCGCCGTCGATTTCCTTCGCCTGCGAAACGCTGCCGACATCGTCCGGCGTCACCAGCACGGCGGCGTGCGTGATGCGCGGAAACGCCTCCTTGAGCAGTTGCAGCCGTTTCGGCCACAGCTCGCTGCCGATGTTGGTCAAGCCGGTCACATTGCCGCCGGGCTGGCGCAGGCTCGCCGCGAGACCGTTGGCGATCGGGTCCTGGGCGAGGGTGAACACGACCGGGATCGTCTTCGTCAGTTGTGCCACCAGGCGCGCGGGCCCGTCGCCGGGCATCAGCAACAGGTCCGGGGCGCTGGCCACCAACGCGGCGGCCAGCGCGGGGCCGGCCTGTGAGTCGCCGTTGCCGTAGCGCGCGTCGATCACATAGTCGCGCCCCTCTGTCCAGTGCAGCGCCAGCATGCCGGCGCGAAACGCCGCAAGCCAGGCCGCAGTGGTCTGCGCGTTTGACAGAGTGAGAAAGCCGATGCGGCGCGGCTTCGCGGGCGCTTGCGCGCGGGCAGCGAGTGGATTGACGAGCGCGCCAGACCCCAGCGCGATGAGCAATGTACGGCGATGATTCATCAGATTGTCCTCTGCAATACGGTGAACAACGGCCGGCGTCAAGAGCTTGCACCCAGGTCTTGCACCAAGAGCTT
>JANOYK010000675.1:0-2583 GCA_031428855.1 Burkholderiales bacterium
CGGTGCGGGTGACCGGCACTTATCACGATCTGGGTGCTTTCGCGAGCGATATTGCGCTGCTTTCACGCATTGTGACCTTGAATGACATGACGATTACAGCGGCAGCAGGAGGCGCTCTTGCCATGGACACCACGGCAAAAACGTTCCGCTATCTGGACGGCGAGGAAGTGGCAGCGCAACGCAAGGCGAAAGCGCCGGCCGCCAAAGGAGGGGCGAAAAAATGATGAAACCGGCATTTTTGATGCTGTCAGTCTGCGCTCTGGGGGCATGTGGGGGCACTGAACACGCCGATATCAAAAAATGGATGGATGGCGAGAGCAAAGGCATGAAAGTCAAAGTCGAGAAAATCGACGAGCCCAAAAAATTCGCTGCGCAAAAATATGAGTCTGACAAGGCGATGGATCCGTTCAACAACGCCAAAATCGCCCAGCTTACCGATGACAAAAAAGGAGCGGCCAAAGGCGGCGGCCTGAAACCAGATTTTGACCGGCCTAAAGAAGTGCTTGAGGCGTTCCCGCTCGAAAATCTGAAAATGGTTGGCATGATGCAGCAGAAAAATGCCTTTTTCGGCATCGTCAAGGCGGAAGCCAATCTGCACCGGGTCAAGGTCGGTAATTACATGGGGCAAAGTTTTGGCATTGTTACCGGCATCACGGAATCGGAAATCACGTTGAAAGAGCTCGTTCAGGATGGTGGCGGCGACTGGGTCGAACGTGTCAGCACCCTGCAACTCCAGGAGGTAAGAAAATGAAACAGGGACGAATCCATTATTTACTGCGTGCCGGCGTGACAGCAGGGCTGATGCTATCGGCCTGCCTGGCTTACGCACAAAACGCGATCGAATCACTGAACGTCACCCAGCAGGGCGGCGCGGTGGTTCTCAAGATCAATCTGAAAGAGGCGCCGACGACGGCGCCGGCCGGCTTTTCGGTAGCTAGCCCGCCGCGGATCGCGCTCGATTTTCCCAATACCGTCAATGCGCTGGGCCGCAACAGCCAGGAGATTGGTCAAGGCGACTTGCGCAGCATTAATGTGGTGCAAGTCGGTGACCGCTCACGCATGGTACTTAACCTGAAAGGTGCCGCGACGTTCGACACCAAGGTGGAGGGCAAATCGGTGCTGGTGACACTTGGTGCGGCGAGCAGCGCGGGAGCGACACCGGCAGCTGCGACGGCGTTTGCCGAGTCCCGCTCGGGCGATGTGCGCTCGTCATTGCGTGATATTGATTTTCGCCGGGCGGCGGATGGGTCTGGCAGGATAGTAGTGGAATTGGCACAAGCCAATACCGGGGTCGATATTCGTCAGCAAGGTCAAACGCTGGTGGTTGATTTTCAAAAAACCTCTCTGCCTGAAAACCTGCGCCGCCGGCTGGATGTGGCCGACTTTGCCACGCCGGTGCAAACCATCAACACCTTCGTCCAGGGCGACAATGTGCGGCTGGTGATTGAGCCCAAAGGTCTTTGGGAACATAATGCTTATCAGACCGACACACAATTTGTGGTTGAAGTGAAACCGGTCAAAGAAGACCCAAACCGTTTGGTGCAAGGCTCGCGCGGGGGCTACAGCGGCGAGAAGCTTTCGCTCAATTTCCAGAATATCGAAGTGCGCGCGGTGCTGCAGGTGATTGCGGACTTTACCAATCTCAATATCATCACCAGTGACACCGTGGCCGGCAATCTGACGCTGCGTTTAAAAGATGTGCCGTGGGATCAGGCGCTTGACATCATTCTGCAGACACGCGGTCTTGACATGCGCAAGAATGGCAACGTGGTGTGGATCGCCCCGCGTGACGAATTGGCCACCAAGGAAAAACTTGAACTGGAACAGCGCTCCCAGATCACAGACCTTGAGCCGACGCGCACTGAGGCATTTCAGCTGAATTACCAAAAGGCCACTGAAGTCCGGACGTTGCTGACTACTGCTGGGCAAACTGTGTTGTCAAAGCGCGGCGCTGCCACAGTGGATGCGCGTACTAATCAATTGTTCGTCCAAGATACGCCAACACGGCTCGAGGAAGTGCGCAAATTGATCGCCAAGATTGACATACCAGTCCGGCAAGTGCTGATCGAAGCCCGTATTGTCGAGGCCACAGATGTATTCAGCAAGAATCTCGGTGCGCGCATTGGTTTTCACCAACCCGGCGGCACGGCGGCGGTGGGACTGGGTAACAATCCCAGGTCCTTTAATCCGTTGGCCCGTGCGAGTGTGGGAGGCGGCTTGGCTGACACAGGGTTTCATTCGGGGCAGAGTGCGGGCGTGCCAGACTTTTTCAATGATTCTCTGGCTTTCAATGGACGCGCAATTGGCCTTGGCGGTATCAACCCTGGGCAGTTCTCAATGGTGTTGGCAAACCGGTCACTCACACGTTTTATCAATTTGGAACTCTCCGCGCTTGAATCAGACGGCAAAGGAAAAATCATATCAAGTCCGCGTGTGCTGACGGCGGATCAGGTTGAGGCGTCGATTGAGCAGGGTACCGAAATACCTTACACAACGGCCAGCAGCAGTGGTGCTACTACGATCACCTACCGCAAGGCCGTCCTCAGCCTGAAGGTGAAGCCGCAGATCACGCCGGAAGGAAAC
>JANOYK010000676.1:0-3394 GCA_031428855.1 Burkholderiales bacterium
AACTGCGGTGCGTCCTTTTGTTCGATGAGTACGCAATCGATGCCGCGCTTGCCGAGGTCGATGGCTAACGTGAGGCCGACCGGGCCGCCACCGACGATGAGCACTTGGTGTTTTTTCATGCGCAGTCAAACCGCAGCGGTCCTGGAAGGCGCGTGAGACAAACGCGCACTCTTGCCACGCACTTCCGCCTCCTCGAAGTCGGCCGCGGCAATCGCCCGGTCAAGCGCGGCGCGCAGCCCCTTGGCGGTCTCCAGGGTCAGCTCGACGCCGGCGCGCGCCCCGGCATCGAGCCTGGGGTTTTTGAAATCGAGCGTGATGACATAGCCCAGCGGCGCATGGCGCGCGTGGTCGTAGGCCACCACTGCTTGTGACAGGGGAACCAGGCGTCGCCGCGCTTGGCCATGCCCTCGGCGCGCGTGATCTCGATAATGGCGGTACACATGTGTGCGCCGCCTGCGGCCTTGCCCCGGAGCAGGGCCAACCGGTTGGAATAGAATTTGGCTGCCAGCCTGCCAGCATTGGGGCCGCTGCACCGGCTGCCATCCGGGCTACTGCACCGGCTCCCATCCGGGCCGCTGCACCGGCTACCATCGGGGCCGCTGCACCGGCTACCATCGGGGCTACTGCACCGGCTGGCATTGCGCGCTATTTACGGAGACCGAAAGGGCAAAAAAATGAGACCAAACCAAAACATGCTGCGAAACCTGATGCGCCTGCTGTGCCTGGGCGCCTGTTTTTCCCCAGTGCTTGGCAGCGGCCAGGAAGCGCCTTGGCCGAACCGGCCGATCAAGGTGATCGTGCCCTTCGGTCCCGGATCAGCGGCCGACGGCTCGGGCCGGGCGGTACTGGACCAATTGTCCAAACTTCTCGGCCAGTCGATCGTGGTCGAGAACCGCGTCGGTGCGGGCGGCACGATCGGCGCGGGCGCGGTCGCCAAGGCCGCACCCGATGGCTACACCCTGCTGGTGCATTCCAACTCGCACACGGTCACGGCCTCGACTTACTCGCCGGCCCAGTTGGGCTACGACCCGGCGCGCGACCTGGTGGGCGTGGCAACGCTGGCGCTGACGCCATTGGTGTTTGTGAGCGCCAGTTCAAAGGGCTTCGCCACCCTGCAGGCCATGATCGATTATGCGAAGGCCAAGCCCGGCGCGATCAATTACGCCTCGGCCGGCACCGGCAGCGTGACCCATCTGGGCGCGGAGCGCCTGAAGGTGGCCGGTGGCTTTACCGGCACCCACATTCCGACCAAGGGCACGCCCGAGGCCATGACCGAAGTGCTGTCCGGGCGCGCGGATTATTTTCTGAGCCCGATCGGGCTGGCCAGCCAGCATATCAAGGCGGGCAGGCTGGTGGCACTTGCGGTGGCATCCACCAAACGCTCCAGCGTGCTGCCCAATGTGCCCACCACTGCCGAGGCCGGCGTGGCCAACGCCGAGTACGACACCTATATGGGCATGTATGCCCCGGCCAAAACGCCGCGCGACATCATTGAGCGCCTGAACCGCGAAATCGCGAAGGTGCTGCGCTCGCCGGAATTACAGGCCCGCTACGACACGCTGGTGATGACCCCGCTGATCATGCCGGTGGATGAATTCGCCGCCTTCCTCAGAAAAGACTTCGAGATGAACGCGCAAGTGGTCAAACAGGCTGGCCTGCAACCGAACTGAAGGTGTCCACTTTGCGCCAAGCCTCGATCAGCAGGCAGTTCGCACGCTGGGCTGCCACCCTGCGCTACGAAGATCTCCCACCCGAGGTGGTCGACAAGGTCAAAGCGCTGCTGCTGCACGCGCTCACCAGCGTCGGCTTCGGCATGCGCAATGCGCATTCGCGCGAGCTGGTCAACCTGACCCTTGGCGAAGAGGCCAGGGCCGACGGCGCCACCGTTCTGGGTGACGGCAGAAAAGCCACCCGCGTGGGTGCCGCGTTCGCCAATGCCGAACTGATGCATGCCTCGCTGTTGTGGGACTCGTATCGCATGCTGACCCATCCCGGGCCAGTGTTGATTCCCGCCGCCCTGGTCAATGCCGAGCTTGAAGGGCGCAACGGCCGCGACATCATCACCGCACTGGCAGCCGGCTACGAGTTTTCCTGCCGGCTGTGTGACAAATTTATCCCCAGCACGGCGGCGCGCGGCTTCCGCCCCAGTCCGATTTACGCGACCATGGGCGCGGCGATGGTGAGCGGAAAGTTGATGGGCCTGGACGAAAACGGTCTGGTCGCCACGATCGCACTGGCCGCCAACTTTGCATCCGGCCTCAACGAAGGACCGCGCAGCGGCGGCAATGAATTGGCGATTCACGAACCGCAGGCAGCCCGCAACGGCGTGTTTGCCGCCCTGATGGCACGGGCCGGCCATGTCAAGGGATCGGAGCACTCGATCGAAGGGGAAGCCGGCTTCTACAACGCCTTCACCGGCAGCCACACCGGGCAATTGCGCTACGCGTTTAGCGGGCCGCTGCAGATTGATCCGGCCTCGATCACCGAGGGGCTGGGGCGTGACTACAAGCTGCGCACCGCCATGTTTCGCGTCTACCCCTGTGCCGGCTACAACCAGGCGGTCATCAAGCTGATGGCGGAAATGAAGGCACGCCATGCGCTTGCCGCCGATGCGGTGGCCGATGTGGCGATTCACATGAACTGGCTTGAGACGCTCTACCCGAGCCCGGCGTTTCCACGGTTTACAGACTGGCAAAAGGCACGCTTCGGTGAAACCAAATACTTCGCTGCGCACGCTGCGGTCAACGGCGGCTACCCGGTGGTCGGCGGCCAAACGTTCGGACCCACCGGGGCCGACCTTGAAGGCGACACGCGGGTGCTTGCCTTCATGGAGCAGCACGTCACCCTGGTGCCGGAAAAGGATCGCCCGATGTTTTCTCCGGCCATCGTCGTGACCCTGAAGGACGGCCGCACCCACACCGGCGAGTACCCCTACCTGCGCATGGAATGGAACTTCGATCAACTGGTGGAGCAGTTGCAGGAATGTCTGCCCGGCTATCCCGCTGGCAAGCCAGGGTTTGATGCGCTCGTTGCGCTGGTGCAAGAACTCCACCGCGCGCCTTCGGTAGCGGGAATCATCGCCGCCACGGCGGCCAGTTGACCCCTGATGGGGCCGCTACTGACCCGGAAAGTACACGATGCATTGCAAGCGGCCGCGCGGGCCGGCGCGGTCGTCGTCGAGTGCTCGCTGGACCTCGACCGCGCCATCACGACCGTCGAGGTGGGCGTAGACGGATGGACTTGGCAAGGCCACCGCTTCCCCTATCTGTCCAGCTGCAAGGACAGAACCATTTACCACTGGGCCGATGCGGCATTTGAGCCGGTGGCGCGCTACTCGACCGCGCTGTACAAACTGGTGCCCACCGATTGGGGCGCGCCGACCTTCGAGATCGAC
>JANOYK010000677.1:0-4181 GCA_031428855.1 Burkholderiales bacterium
CCGCCGGTTGCACCGGCCGTGGCCAATGCGCTGCTGAAGCTGACTGGCAAACCGGTGCGGGCGCTGCCTATCAAGCTGTGAAGCAATCCATGAAGCGTGCGCGTGCCGGTGCTGACCGGGGTTGCGGATGGCAGCGCTGAAACAACATCGCCGCGAACCCGGTCGCGGCGATCAGTGGTGCGAAACACGCGAAACGCAGTGCGTTTCGCGTGTTGCCCGGCACCAGGGCACCGGGCGAGGCCAACACGCGGCGCGTTAACGCCGCCGTGCGCCGCCGGTAAAGGCGCGCTTCTGGCCAGGCGCTGCGGCCTGACGCTCCAGATGGCGGAACGTGATGCGGCCCTTCGACAAATCGTAGGTCGATAGCTCGAGCGAGACTTTGTCGCCGGCCAGAATCCGGATGTGGTGCTTGCGCATGCGCCCGCTGGTGTAAGCGATCAGCACATGGCCGTTTTCGAGCGTGACGCGATAACGCGAATCGGGCAGGGCCTCGGAGACCACGCCTTCCATTTCAATCAGTTCTTCTTTGGCCAATTACCGGTCTCCAAAACTTGTGCAGAAAAACGAAAAAGCCCGGCAATTGCCGGGCCCTTCCGGTGGACTTGAGCGCGCCGGGCAATGCCCGCCACACCGGTCCGGCCCGTATGCAGCATGGCATGAAGCCACGCCGCGCCCGGCCTAATTACTCAACGCCTTTGATGTTCGACGCTTGCTGGCCTTTCGGGCCGGTCGTCACGTCAAAGCTGACTTTCTGGTTCTCTTTGAGCGTCTTGAAGCCGGCGCTCTGGATTGCCGAGAAATGCGCGAAGAGGTCGTCGCCGCCGCCATCGGGAGTGATGAAACCGAAACCCTTGGAGTCATTGAACCACTTAACCACACCTGTTGCCATGTCTTGATATCCTAAAAAAATAAAATGAAGGGGTTGTGAAACCCCTCGGGAAACGAAGGTCAAGACGGCGGGATGAAGAAGGGGTATACCGGAAAACAACGGCTACTGAACCAAGCAACAACGACACTACTTGAAAATCGTAACCGCAAAGTATGCCCCAGAGAGCGCCCTAACGCAAACTTTTGCAACAAATTTGTGCTTAAAGTGTGCTTTTTTTGCATCATTTGTCGCGCAACCCTGGGCCGGGACGGCAATTATGCCGTTCGCAACCTGCTGCTTCCCCGCCCGCGCTCAGCCGCCTCTACAATGCACCCTTCCCTCGTAGAAGCACCCTATAAATCGCAAAAAAAGCGCAGGAGAACCGCATGAACACACGACGCAAACTGGTGTTGGCCTTGGGCGGCGGCGCGCTCGCCGCACAATTGCCGCAGCGCGCCTTGGGGCAAGCTGCGGGGCAAGCTGCGGGGCAATCCGGCGGGCCCGCCTACCCAGCCAAACCGGTGCGCTTCGTGATGCCGTATCCGCCCGGCGGCAGCTCTGAAATTCTGGCGCGCCCGATAGCACACGAGCTGACCAAACTGATGGGCCAGTCGGTATTCATCGACTACAAACCCGGCGGCGGCTCCACCATCGGCGCCGATTTTGTTGCCAAGTCGGCACCCGACGGCTACAACATGGTGATGCTGCTGACCGCGCACGCAGTCAACGCGACGCTGATGCCAAAATTGCCCTACGACACGGTGAAGGATTTCGCCTCGATCACGCTGGCGGCAACGCTGCCGCTGGCGGTGGTGGTCAATGCGCAGTCGCCGATCAGGACGCTGGCCGATCTGATCGCCGCCGCCCGCGCCAACCCCGGCAAGCTCAATTACGCTTCAGCCGGGCCCGGCAACACCAGCCATCTGGCGGTCGAATATTTCAAATCAGTGGTCGGCGTGAACATGACCCACGTGCCGTACAAAGGCAGCGGCCCGGCCATCACCGGCCTGCTCGGGCGCGAGGTTGACGTCATGTTCGACTCGATGTCGTCGTCGCTGGCGCAGATTCAGGGGGGCAGGTTCCGCGCGCTCGCGGTGTCCACCGCGAAACGCTCGCGCATCCTGCCTGAGGTGCCGACGATTGCCGAAGCCGGTGTGCCCGGGTTTGATGTGTCGGTCTGGTACGGCATCTTCGCTGCGGCCGGCACACCCGCGCCGATTGTGCAGCGGCTCAATGCCGAGTTCATCAAGGCGATGCGGGTGCCCGAGGCCAAAGAAAAAATCGAGGCGGCGGGTTACGACATCGTTGGCTCGACCCCGGCGGAGCTGGATGCGCACGTGAAAATGGAAATCACGCGCTGGGCCAAGGTGGTGAAGGAGTCGGGGGCGACGGCGAATTAGGTTCCAGCAGGCACCGGCACGAACCGGCACCAACCGGCAGAGGCCCCGCGCACAACCGCCCGCACCAAGGGTTCCAGGCGATTGATGCCTGAAACCCGCATCCACCAACACTTTTTCGCAGTATGGTGTGGATCAAACCCGCTCAATGATGGTCGCATTCGCCATGCCGCCCGCCTCGCACATGGTCTGCAGGCCGTAGCGTGCGCCGCTGCGCTCCATTGCGTTGAGCATCGTCGTCATCAGGCGTGCGCCGGAGGCACCGAGCGGGTGGCCGAGGGCGATTGCGCCGCCCATCGGATTGAGATGCGTCTCGTCAACCCGGAACTCTTTCTGCCACGCCAGCGGCACCGAGGCGAAGGCTTCGTTGACTTCGTAGTGGTCAATCGCGTCCTTGCTGATGCCGGATTTCTCCAGCACGCGGCGGGTGGCGGGGATCGGTGCGGTCAGCATCATCAAGGGGTCGTCACCGATCACATCGAATCCGGCGAAGCGCGCGCGCGGCTTTAAGCCGAGCTTGACTGCCATGCGCTCGCTCATCAGCAGCAAGCCTGCTGCGCCATCGGTGATTTGCGATGAGTTGCCCGCCGTGACGCGCCAGCCGAGCTGCGGGTAGCGCGCTTTCATGGCGTCGCTCTCAAATGCCGCCTTGAGCTGGCCCAAGCCTTCTGCGGTGGTGGACGGGCGGATCGTCTCGTCTTCAGTCACCACGCCGTCGGGCGTCGTCACCGCGATGATCTCGTTGTTGAAATGACCCGCTGCGCGTGCGGCGGCAGCACGCTGATGTGATTGGGCCGAGTAGGCGTCGAGTTGTTCGCGCGTCACTTTCCATTTATCGGCCACCAGTTCGGCCGACACGCCCTGGCCAATCATGCCCGGCGCATAGCGCGCCAGCACAGCGGGGGAGAACGGGTTTTGCCCGATGCGCGCGCTGCCCATCGGCACCCGGCTCATCGACTCGACACCGCAGGCGATCACGATGTCGTATGCGCCAGCCATGATGCCCTGCGCCGCAAAATGCACCGCCTGCTGCGACGAGCCGCATTTGCGGTCGATGGTGGTCGAGGGCACATGATCGGGGTAGCCCGCTGCGAGCCAGGCAAAGCGGCCCACCCCGGCCGACTGCTCACCCGCTTGCGAGACGCAGCCTGCGATCACGTCGTCCACGGTGCCAGGGTCGAGGTGGTTGCGTTCGATCAGCGCGCGCAGCACCGGGGTCAGCACGTCGGTGGCGTGCAGGCCCGAGAGCGCGCCGCCGGTCTTGCCGCGGCCCATCGGGGTGCGCACCGCGTCGATGATGAATGCTTCATTGCCCATGATGATTCCTTCAAAGAGAGGCAGAATGCTGTGCCGGTGCGGACGCGTGCGGTCACCAGGTCAATTGCGGTAAACCGCGGCACCAGCAACACAGGCGGCGTGCCGCGAGAGTCGCGAGGATAAACTATTCAAATCAGCTCGCAGCCTGCGGTTCCCGGCGCGCCTTCCCCGAGGTGCCGTCTCCGGTGCGCCTTGATTGCCTGCTGCGCGGGTTCACCCACAACAGCCAGGAGATCCCTTGCATCCCTCTCACTTTGCCCGCACCCAGCCGGACCAGCCCGCCTTCGTCATGGCCGGCAGCGGCATCAGCGTCAGTTACCGCGAACTCGAACAACGCTCCAATCAGGTGGCGCACCTGCTGCGCAAACTGGGTTTGAAGGCAGGCGATCACATTGCCATCCTGCTCGAAAACCATCCGCGTTTTTTCGAAATCTGTTTTGGCGCACACCGGGCCGGCCTCATCTACACCGCCATGAGCACGCGCCTGACGGTGAGCGAGGCCGCCTACATCGTCGAGAACTGCGAAGCCAAACTGCTCATCACCTCGTATGCCATGCGCGGCCTCGCGCGGGAATTGCTGCCGCACACCGCTGCACTTG
>JANOYK010000678.1:0-1866 GCA_031428855.1 Burkholderiales bacterium
GTCGATATTCCCCAAGCCGAGACGCGCACGCTTAAAGACGTGCTTGAACTCCCTTACGGCTTTGAAATTTATTCGCTGCTAACGCGCTGGAACCCGCTCAACCTGCGCCGCCCCCTGCCCGCCGCACCGACCGGCTACCGCGTGCTGGTGGCCGGCATGGGGCCGGCCGGTTTTGGCCTCGCGCACAATCTGCTCAACGATGGTCACACCGTGGCCGGCATTGACGGCCTCAAGATCGAGCCGCTGCCGGCCGCACTGTCAGGCGTCAACCTCGATGGTTCGCGCGCCGCGTTTCTGCCAGTGCGCGACTACAACACCATCAAGGAAGAACTCGACGAGCGCGTCATGGCCGGCTTCGGCGGCGTGGCTGAATACGGCATCACGGTGCGCTGGGACAAGAGCTTTCTCAAAGTGGTGCGCCTGCTGTTGGAGCGCCGCAGCGCGTTCTCGCTGTTCGGTGGTGTGCGCTTTGGCGGCACGGTTACGCTCGACAACGCCTGGGCGCTCGGCTTCGATCACGTCGCCCTGGCGATGGGCGCGGGCAAGCCGACCACACTCGACATCCCCCACGGCCTAGCGCGCGGGGTGCGCACTGCCAGTGATTTTTTGATGGGCCTGCAACTCACCGGTGCCGCCAAAAAAGATTCGATTGCCAACATGCAGGTGCGCCTGCCGATTGTGGTGATCGGCGGCGGCCTCACCGCGATTGACACCGCGACCGAGTCGCTCGCCTACTACGTGGTGCAGATCGAAAAATTCCTCACGCGTGCCGAGGTGCTCGGGGTCGAGCAATTCTTGACGGAACTGCACAACGACGAAGAGCGCGAGATCGCCGCAGAATTCATCGCCCACGCGCGTGCCATTCGCGCTGAGCGCGCCGCCGCTAGCGCAGAGAAGCGCGAGGCGAACGTCATCAAACTGCTGCGCGCCTGGGGCGGTGCCACCATCGCCTACCGCAAGCGCCTGATCGATAGCCCGGCCTACACCCTCAACCACGAAGAAGTCGAACTCGCGCTGCAGGAGGGCATCACCTTCGCCGAGTGCTTAAGCCCGGCAGCAGTCAAGGTCAACGAATTTGGCGCTGCCAAGGCACTCACACTCAAGAAGCAAATCCGCAACGAAGACGGCCACTGGAGCGACGGCGAAGAGGTAACGATGCACGCACGCGCGATCTTTATTGCGGCCGGCACCTCGCCCAACACCGTGCTCGCACGCGAAGGCCTGGAGACCGACCGCAGCCACTACAAACTCGACGGCAAATATTTCGCGGCAGTGGATGAAGCGGGCCAACCGGTCAAACCCGAAGCGGCGATCTCGAAACCATCCGCACCGCGCGTGCTGATGTCGCGCAGCGCAGATGGCCGCTTCGTCTCCTACTTCGGCGATTTGCACCCCTCTTATTTCGGCAACGTCGTCAAGGCGCTCGGCTCGGCCAAGCAGGGGTATCCGGTAGTCACCAAGGTATTGCAGCAAAAAGTACCGGTGGCCGGATCGAATGCCAGCGCAGAAGAAAACACCTTCCTCACCAAACTCAATCAGGATTGGCGCGCCACCGTACACGCAGTGCATCGCCTGACACCAACGATTGTCGAAGTCGTGGTCAAGGCCCCGGCAGCGGCGCGGCAGTTTCAGCCGGGCCAGTTTTACCGCCTGCAAAATTTCGAAGCGCTGAGCCGCGCAGCGGGCGGCAGCGCCAATGGCACCTTGCCTCCCACCAAGCTCACCATGGAAGGCCTCGCCCTCACCGGGGCCTCGACCAATGTCGAACAAGGCTTGCTCTCGACCATCGTGTTGGAGATGGGCGGCTCGTCCGACTTGTGTGCCGATCTAAAACCGGGCGAACCGGTGGTGCTGATGGGGCCAACC
>JANOYK010000679.1:0-12119 GCA_031428855.1 Burkholderiales bacterium
GCAAGCATCTCGATGATCTGCCGGCCGGCGACGTCAAGTACCACAAGGGTTTTTCGTCCGACATTTCAACTCCCGGCGGCCCGGTCCACCTGAGTCTGGCTTTCAATCCCTCGCATCTGGAGATCGTCAACCCGGTGGTCGAAGGCTCATGCAAGGCGCGCATGGACCGCCGCGGCGACAAGGACGGCTCGCAAGTGCTGCCGATCCTGGTGCATGGCGACGCCGCGTTTGCCGGGCAGGGCGTAATTATGGAAACGCTCAACCTGGCGCAGACGCGCGGCTATGGCACCCACGGCACGGTGCATATTGTCATCAACAACCAGATCGGTTTCACCACCTCTGACCCGCGCGATTCGCGTTCGACCCTGTATTGCACCGACGTGGTCAAAATGATTGAAGCGCCGGTGCTGCATGTGAATGGCGACGACCCGGAGGCAGTGGTGCTGGCGACGCAGATTGCGCTCGACTTCCGCACTGAATTCAAGAAGGATGTGGTGGTCGACATCGTCTGCTTCCGCAAGCTTGGACACAACGAGCAGGACACCCCGGCGCTCACGCAGCCGCTGATGTACAAAAAAATCGCGCAGCATCCGGGCACGCGCAAACTCTACGGCGACAAGCTGGTGGCGCAGGGCGTGCTCAAGGCGGACGAACCGGATGCAATGGTCAAGGAATACCGCGACACCATGGACAAGGGCGAAGCCACGGTCGAGTATGTGCTGTCCGATTTCAAGAGCAAATACGCGGTTGATTGGGCGCCGTTCCTCAACAAGAAATGGACAGATGCGGCCGACACCGCTATGCCCTTGGCGGAACTGAAGCGTCTGGGCGAGCGCATTACCGTGATTCCGCCAGAGTTCAAGGCCCACTCGCTGGTTGAAAAACTGCTGGGTGACCGCGCCAAAATGGCGCGCGGCGAAATAAAACTCGATTGGGGCATGGGCGAACACCTCGCGTTTGCTTCGCTGGTGTCGAGCGGCTTTCCGGTGCGCATCACCGGGCAGGATTGCGGGCGCGGCACCTTCGTGCATCGCCACGCGGTGCTGCACGACCAGAACCGTGAAAAATGGGATTCGGGCAGCTATGTGCCGCTGCAAAATGTCGCGCCGAGCCAGGCACCGTTCACGGTGATCGACTCGGTGTTGTCGGAAGAAGCGGTGCTCGGGTTTGAGTACGGTTACTCTGCCGCCGAGCCCAACACGATGGTGATCTGGGAGGCGCAGTTCGGCGATTTTGTCAACGGCGCGCAAGTGGTGATCGACCAGTTCATCACCTCGGGCGAAGTCAAGTGGGGGCGCGTGTGCGGCCTCACCATGATGTTGCCGCACGGCTATGAGGGGCAGGGGCCGGAGCATTCATCGGCGCGCATCGAGCGCTTCCTGCAACTGTGTGCCGACCACAATATCCAGGTGGTGCAACCCACCACGCCAGCGCAGATTTTCCACGTGCTGCGGCGGCAGATGGTGCGCCTGTTCCGCAAGCCGCTGGTGATCTTCACGCCCAAATCGCTGTTGCGTCACAAAGAGGCGGTGTCCGATTTGTCGGAGCTGGCCAAAGGGCATTTCGAGACGGTGCTGGGTGAGACCGACAAAGAGATCGATGCGAAGAAGGTCAAGCGCGTGATCGTCTGCTCGGGCCGGGTCTATTACGACCTGATCGCAACACGGCGCGAGCGTAAAGACACGGATGTCGCGATTCTGCGGCTGGAACAGATGTATCCGTTCCCGCATAAAAATTTCAGCGCCGAGTTGAAAAAATATCCCCAGGCGAATGAAATCGTCTGGTGCCAGGATGAGCCGCAAAATCAGGGGCCGTGGTTCCAGATTCAGCACAACATTCTGGAGAACATGGGCGAGGGCCAGACCTTGGCTTACGCCGGCCGGCCAGCCTCGGCCTCGCCTGCGGTCGGCTATATGGCCAAGCACATCGAGCGGCAGAAGGCGCTGCTGGCGCAGGCCTTCGGCAAATCCAAAGGCTTGGTGCAGACCAAATAAGGTGCCGGTGTGGCGCGGCGCTGCGCCAGCGTGGCGCGGTGCTGTGTGAGTGATACGCGCGGCACCTTGTCTAATCCAATCATTTATCCCTGACGCGGCGGAAGCCGCTGCGTCAGGCAGTCAACAACGAAACGGAGTTGAATCATGGCCATCATTGAAGTCGTCGTCCCGCAATTGTCTGAATCCGTCGCCGAGGCGACACTGCTCACCTGGCACCGCAAGGTGGGCGAAGCGGTGACCCGCGACGAAAATCTGATCGATGTCGAGACCGACAAGGTGGTGCTCGAACTGCCCGCGCCCGCCGCCGGTGTGCTCACCGAGATCCTTCAGGGCGATGGCAGCACGGTGGTGGCCGGGCAGTTGATCGCGAAAATTGATACGGCGGCAGTGGCCAATGCCACCCCGGCCACCCCGGCCACCCCGGCCACCCCGGCCACCCCGGCAGCTCCAGGAGCCGCTCCAGCAGCCACTCTTGGCGCACCAGCCGCTGCCAGCGTTGGTGCGAGCGCTTCTGCGGGCGCTGCTTCGGGCGGTTCGTCAAAAATGGCCATGCCGTCGGCGGCCAAGATGATGGCCGAGCAGGGCGTCAACCCGTCGAATGTGGCCGGCACCGGCAAAGACGGGCGCATCACCAAGGGCGATGTGATTGGCGCGGCCTCGGCCAGCGGCGCAGTACCCGCTGCGGCGCCTGCCGCAGCATCAACGGCAGCCCCGCGCGCAGCCGCGCCGGCCGCTGCAGCATTGCCCGTGGTCAACGCACCCATCGACATCAACCAGGTGCTGGACGCGCGCCCCGAACAGCGTGTGCCGATGTCGCGCCTGCGCCAGCGCGTGGCCGAGCGCCTGCTGCAATCGCAAGCCACCAACGCTATCCTCACCACCTTCAACGAAGTCAACATGCAGCCGGTGATGGACTTGCGCAAAAAATATCAAGAGCGCTTCGAGAAGGAACACGGCATCAAGTTGGGTTTCATGTCGTTCTTCGTCAAAGCGGCGGTGTATGCGCTCAAGAAATTCCCGCTGGTCAACGCCTCGATTGACGGCACCGACATCGTGTATCACGGCTACTTTGACATCGGCATTGCGGTGGGCAGCCCGCGCGGCCTGGTGGTGCCGATCCTGCGCGACGCCGACCAGAAAAGCTTCGCCACCATCGAAAAAGAAATCGCCGCGTTCGGAAAAAAAGCCGGCGAGGGAAAACTCGGACTCGAAGACCTCACCGGCGGCACCTTTTCGATTTCCAACGGCGGCACCTTCGGCTCGATGCTCTCGACGCCGATCATCAACCCGCCGCAGTCCGCCATCCTTGGCGTGCATGCCACCAAAGAGCGCGCCGTGGTCGAGAACGGCCAGATCGTGATCCGCCCGATCAACTATCTCGCGATGAGCTATGACCACCGCATCATTGATGGGCGCGAAGCGGTGCTCTCCCTGGTCGCAATCAAGGAAGCGCTGGAAGATCCGTCGCGCATCCTGCTCGAACTGTAAGAGGCAACCATCATGGCGAAACAATTTGATGTGGCCGTGATCGGCGGCGGCCCGGCCGGTTATGTGGCGGCGATCCGCGCCGGGCAGTTGGGTTTTTCGGTTGCCTGCATTGAGCAATGGAAGACGCCCAAGGGCGAGGCCTCGCTCGGCGGCACCTGTCTCAACGTTGGCTGCATTCCGTCCAAGGCGCTGCTTGAGTCCTCCGAGAACTACGAGAAGGTGACGGAGAAGTTTGCCGATCACGGCATCACGGTGGGCAAGGTTGAATTCGATGTTGTCAAGATGATTGCGCGCAAAGACAGCATCGTCAGCAAGAACACCAAGGGCATCGAGTTTCTGTTCCGTAAAAACAAAGTGGCCTGGCTCAAGGGCCACGGCAAGCTGGCCGGCAAGGCCGAGGGCGGTTACAAGATCGAGGTGAGTGGTGACGCCGTTGGGAGTACTGCGGAAAGCATCACCGCCAAGCACATCATCATCGCCACCGGCTCCAAGGCGCGCCACCTGCCCAATGTGCCGGTGGACAACAAAATCATTTGCGACAACGAAGGCGCGCAGTCGTTGACGACGGTGCCAAAAAAACTTGGCGTCATCGGCGCCGGGGTGATCGGCCTGGAGCTGGGGTCGGTCTGGCGCAGGCTCGGTGCTGACGTGACCGTGCTCGAAGCCTTGCCAGCGTTCCTGGGTGCGTGCGATGACGCCGTCGCCAAGGAAGCCTGGAATATTTTCACCAAAGAGCAGCATCTCAAGATCAACCTGAGTGTGAAGATTGGCGACATCGTGCAAGCCAAAAACGGCGTCACCGTGTTCTACACCGACGTTGACGGCAAAGCGCAGCGGCTTGAATGCGACAAGCTGATCGTCTCGATTGGCCGTATCCCCAACACTGACAACCTTGGCCTCGACAGCGTCGGCCTGAAAGCGGACGAGCGCGGTTTCATCCCGGTCGATGGCCATTGCCGCACGTCCGCCGCCAACATCTTCGCGGTGGGCGATGTGGTGCGCGGCCCGATGCTGGCGCACAAGGGCGAAGAGGAGGGCGTGATGGCGGCCGAGTTGATCGCCGGTCAAGCCGGGCACGTCAACTACGACGCGATTCCCTGGGTGATCTACACCTCACCCGAGATCGCCTGGGTCGGCAAGACCGAGCAGCAGCTCAAAGCCGATGGCGCGCAATACAAGGTTGGCAGCTTCCCGTTCTCGGCCAATGGCCGCGCGCTGTCGCAGGGCGAACCACACGGTTTTGTCAAAGTGCTGGCCGATGCCCGCACCGACCGCATCCTCGGTGTGCATGTGCTGCACGCGCACGCCTCCGAGCAAATCGCCGAAGCAGTGCTGGCGATGGAATTCATGGCCTCATCTGAAGATGTGGCGCGCACCTGTCATGCCCATCCTTCTCTGTCTGAAGTGATGAAAGAAGCGATGCTGGGCGCAGACAAGCGCTCGATTCACATTTAGAGTTCATGCGCGATTCAGCGCTCGACGACGAAGACTCGATAGACGACCTCAACTCGCAGGCCGAAGCCGGCGAGTTGACGGTGCTCGCCTATTACCGCCACGTGGTGGCGCGGCGCGGCTACATTGCTGACGACGCGCAGATGGCGGCGGTGATGCGCATGCAGGAACTGTACGACGAGTGGGCCGGCTACAAAGCACGGCGCAATAACGCGCTCAAAAAAGTCTTCATCAAGCCCGAGCTGCCGCGCGGGGTGTATCTGTGGGGCGGTGTCGGGCGCGGCAAAAGTTTTTTGATGGACAGTTTTTACCTGTGCGTGCCGCTGGTGAAAAAACGCCGGGTGCATTTTCACCACTTCATGCGCGACGTCCATCAGGCGCTCGATGAACTCAAGGGCACTGAAGACCCGCTCAAACAAGTCGCGCTCGACATCGCCAGCAATTACCGCCTGATCTGCTTCGACGAATTTCACGTCAACGACATCGCCGACGCGATGATCCTGGCGCGCTTGCTGCGTCATCTATTCGACAACCGCGTCATGCTCTGCATGACCTCGAACTACCACCCCGACCTGCTGTTCAAGGACGGTCTGCAACGCGCGCAATTTGTGCCGGCGATTGAACTTATCAAGGCCAAACTCGACATCATCAATGTCGATGCCGGGGTCGATTACCGCCGCCGTGCGCTCGAAACGGCCAAGGTGTTTCATACGCCCATCACGCCGGAAACGGATAGAGCGCTCGCTGCCGAGTTCGAACGCATCGCCGAAGTCGAGGACGAGACCCAGCCGCTCGATGTCGAGGGCCGCGAGATTCCCTACATCCGCCGCGCCGGCGGCATCGTCTGGTTCGACTTCACCCAGATTTGCGGCGGCCCGCGCTCCTACACCGACTATGTGGATCTGACCAAACGCTTCCACACCATTATGGTCGCCAACATCCCGGCGATGGGGCCGCGCCAGGCGGCCGAATCACGCCGCTTCACCTGGCTGATCGATGTGATGTACGACGCCCGCGTCAAGATGATTCTGTCGGCCGAAGTGCCAGCGGAGCAGCTATACACCTCGGGCGTGCTGGTCCATGAATTCGCCCGCACCGTGAGCCGGATCGAAGAAATGCAGACCCTCGACTATCTCGCGCAGCCGCGTCTAGAACAGCACGGATTCCGCTGATGGAACACGGCAACCTGTTCATGATTCAAGGCATCACCTTCCTCGGCGCGGCGGTGCTGGCGGTGATGATCTCGCATCGGCTCGGCCTGGGATCGGTCGCGGGTTTTCTGCTCGCAGGTATCGCCATTGGGCCGGCCGGTTACAAACTGATTGACCAGATTGACGATGTGCGCCGCTTCGCGGAGCTCGGTGTCGTGTTCCTGTTGTTCGTGATCGGTCTGGAACTGGAGCCAAAGCGCTTGTGGGGCATGCGCACGCGCCTCGTCACGCTCGGTGCATCGCAGGTGATCGGCTCGATTGCCCTCATCACCCTGGGCGCGTGGCTGACCGGACTTGACTACAAGGTCGGCATCGTGGCCGGCATGGCGCTGGCCTTGTCATCGACCGCGCTGGCGCTGCAGCCGCTCACCGAGCGTGGCGGGCTGCAATCGCCGGGCGGGCAATCGGCGTTTTCGATTCTGCTGTTTCAGGACATGGCGGTGATCCCGATGCTGGCGCTGCTGCCGCTGCTGGGGACAGCGGGCACGCACGCCGGTGCCGCCCCGCATGGACTCGGCTTTGCGATTGCCGTGATTGTGGCGACTCTGCTGGGCGGACATTTTTTGGTGCAGCCAGTGTTTCGCCATATCGCGCGCACCCGCCAGCGCGAAATTTTCACGGCCTTTGCCCTGCTGCTGGTGCTTGGCATTGCGTTTGGTTTCGAGCAAGCCGGGCTGTCGATGGCGCTCGGCGCGTTTCTGGCCGGCGTGCTGCTGGCCGAGTCTGAATACCGCCACGAAATTGAAGCGGTGATCGAGCCGTTCAAGGGTTTGCTACTCGGTCTGTTTTTCATCTCGGTTGGCATGGGGGTGGACTTTCGCCTGCTGCTCACCCAGCCCTGGGCAGTGGCCGGCCTGATCGTCACGCTGTTTGTGCTCAAGGGTGCCGTGCTGTGGCTGATCGCACGCGTGGCAAAAATTCCCGCGGGGGAGCGGCCTCTGTTCATTCTGCTGCTGGCCCAAGGCGGTGAATTTGCCTTCGTCCTGCTCGGCCTCGCCTCCGAGCGCGGCGCGATGCCGGAAGCCACCGCCCGCATGCTCACTCTCGCAGTCGCATTGTCGATGCTCGCCACACCCTTCATGCTGGTGGCCTATGACCGCTGGCTCGCGCCGCACCTCATACCACTGGACGCTCCGGCCGCGCACGAAAAACCCGAGAGCGGCAAAGTGATCGTGGCTGGCCTTGGCCGCGTTGGCCAGGTGGTGGCGCGCCTGCTGCATGGCAGCGGCATCGAGCCCACCATTCTTGACGATGACCCCGATCACGTTGAGCAAACCCGCCGCTTTGGCTTTCGCGTGTTCTACGGCGACGCTACCCGGCTCGACCTGCTCGAAGCCGCCGGCGCCGCCTCTGCTGATTTGATCGTGCTCACGCTCGACGACGCCGCTGCCACCACCCGCCTCGCACGCACCGTGCGCCAGCATTTTCCCAAGCTGCGCATCGTCGCGCGCGCGCACGACATGCGCCACATGTTTGAGCTGCGCGACCTCGGAGTCGACATCATCGAGCGCGAGACGTTTCAATCTGCGCTGCTGCTGGGCGAAGCCGCGCTCACTGCTGCCACCGGTGACGCGCGCAAAGCCCATCGCGCCGTGCGCACCTTTGCCGAGCACGACCTTGATGTGGTCGCCAAGCTCTACGAGGTTCACCAGAAATCACCCGATGCGCATGTGCTGGTGTCGAACGAGCTGCGCGATCAACTGGCGCGCACCCTGAGCGAAGACCAGGAAAGCACCCGCACGATGCGCGCGCGGCCGGCCGGTTCAGGCAAGCCATAGGCCGGAAAACGTTGGTGGGAGCGGCTCTCGCAGAGCATGGCGCGGAGAGGCGCATGGCACGGAGGTGGGCGGGGCGGGCTGGTTTGAAACCGCCGCGCACATTTACCCCCGCATTTACTCCCGCATTTACTCCCGCATGTACCCTCTTGTGATCCTTGCACCCGGTGCGCCTGCCCGCACCAAGGCTTAGCGCGACAGCATCCGCCTGAACGCGTACCGGTAACCCGCCGGCCGCCGTTCGGTGAAGTGTCCGAGCAGCACACAGAACGCCAAGGTGCCTGCCGTCGCGGCCAGCGCGGGCATCCGTTGTTCAGCCTGGTGCGGATAAAAATGCTGGAAGAAACTGATGACCGGGTAGTGAAACAAGTAGATCGAAAAAGTGTGGGCGGCGGCAGCGGCGGCGGGCGCTTTGAGGCGCTCAACCCAGGCGGTGAAGCTGGCGGGCAGGCTGCGAAAGGCAATGAAATTGAGCGCCACCAGCGCGCCCAAAACGATGTCGGTGGCGAAGCGCCTTGAGGCCTGCACGCGCCAAAAGCCGGGGATATAGTTGTCGAGCCAAAGACGCACGGCGATGTCGTAGCCGAGCGGCCCGGCGGCGGCCACCGCGCACCAGGTGGCAGGCACCAGTGCCAGCGCCAGCCAAGGCGGGCCATTGAACTGCGGGCGGGCGCGCGCCAGCCAGACCCCCATCAGCCACACCGGCATCAACAGCAGGATGGCGGGGCCAGCCACAATGCCGGCAATGGCGATCCAGAGAATCCGCTTGTGCGCCGGCGCGAAGCAGGCCAGCCCGAAAATGATGTAGTACCAAACCTCGTAGCAGAGCGACCAGTACGGAATGTTGAAGGGCGCTTCGGCCTTATGCATCCACGAATGATTGAGAAACAGGAGGGAGGTGGCGATGTCTGAAAGATTGAAACCTTTGGTGCCAAGCGCGTTGTTCTTCAGGGCTGGGTCGAGCCATAACGCCAGGCCGCCGAGCGCCAGCCCGAGCAACAAGGCCGGCAGAACGACTGAATAGACTCGCGCCAGGCGCGCTATCGCGTAGGCGCGCCAATCGTCTCCGGCGCGCTCGGCCGAGGCGGCGATCACCAGGCCTGAGAGCACGAAAAACACAATCACGGCCTCGTGTCCATAGCGGCCCGGCGAATACGCGCCCCACAGCCTGCCATGCGGATCTATATGGCCGATCAGCACCGCGAGCGCCGCCGCAAAACGCGCCAGATCCAGATAAACCGACAGCGCTGGCGTGATGAAGGGCTGAGCCGGTGCCGGTGACGTCATGCGGCAATGCTTACCCAATGCTTACCAATTGGCGGGGGTGGTGAACCAGTGCAGCCGGCTATGGCACCGGCCTCACATGTTGCGCAAAGGTGTATTCGTCGGTGCGCGCAGCGTAGTCGAGCGTGCGTTTCATCGCCCACGAGGCGATCTGGTGATGCAGCGGAATCACACCATAGTTTTTGAGCGCCAGTGTTGCGGCTTCGATGGCGATGGCTTCACGCTTTTTTTCGTCGGTGGTGGCGAAGCCTTGATCGAGCAGTTGATCGACGCGCGGCAGCGAATGCCTGCCCCAGTTCCAGGTGCCATAGCCCTTGGCAGCGTCGGGCGTGGCGAGCAGTGAGCGCAGCGCGAGATCACCGGAGAACGAACCCCAGCCGAGCATGGCAAAGGCGAACTCGCCGTTGCGTGCCTTGGTGAAGTAGGTGGCGGCCGGGTGGGTCTCGACTTTGGTTTGAATGCCGATGCGCGCCAGCATTTGCGCCACCGCCTGCGCGAGCTGGTCGTCGTTGACGTAGCGGTTGTTGGGCGCAGCCACGGTCATGGCGAAGCCATCGCCGAAACCCGCTTCCACCAACAGTTTGCGGGCAGCGTCGGGATCGAACCCATCAGGTGCAAGCGTCTTGACGTGGCCGAACACCGGTGGCGAGACGAGATTGGAAGCGGGCAGGGCGAAGCCTTCCATCACGCGCTCGGCAATCGCGGCGCGGTTGATGGCTTTGGAAATGGCTTGGCGCACGCGCAGGTCTTTGAGCGGATTTTTCGCGAGGGGTTTGCCATCTTTAGCAGTGATGCCGGGCGGGTTGTCGCGGCTTTGATCGAGATGAAAAAACAGGGTGCGCCACGACACCTTGGTGGCGAGTCTGAAATTGGCATTGCTCTTGAGGCGGGCGGCATCGGCGGTGGGGATGCTGTCAATCATGTCCACTTCGTTCGACAGCAGCGCGGCGATGCGCGCCGGGTCGGTCGGCAGAATCCGCAGCAGCGCCTTGTCCCATGCAGGTTTCGCGCCCCAGTAGGCGTCGTGGCGGGTGAACTCGACGCGGTCGCCGCGCTTGAATGCGGCGAGTTTGAACGGGCCGGTGCCGATGGCGAATTTGGCGCTATTGAAATCTTCAGTCGCTGCTTGCGCGGCTTTGCGGCTGATGATGAACAGCGAGTTCAAGTCATACGGCAGCATGGCGTAGGGTTTTTCAGTGGTGAAGCGCAGCGTGTGCGCGTCGGCCGCGCGGGCCTCTTTAATGGGTTTGACGAAGCCGGCAAACTGGCCGCCGCTGCCCTCCATCCGTTTGGCGCGTTCAATCGAGGCGAGCACGTCGTCCGCCGTGAAATCGCTGCCGTCGTGAAACTTCACGCCGCGGCGCAGCTTGAACTCCCAGGTGGTGGCATCGACTGCGCGCCACGATTCGGCCAGGCCCGGGATCAAGCGTGCGTCGGCATCGACGTGGGTCAAGGCCTCGAACACATGCCAGGCGGCATTGTTGTTGGGCGCGATGTTGGTCAGGTGCGGATCGAGCGAGGTGATGTCGGCCGAGACACCAATGCGCAGATCGGCACTCTGCGCGCAAACGGACAGTGCGCCAAGAATGGCTCCCAGAGCCAGTTTCAGAAAGGTGATTGGTTTCATGGCGGCGGTGGTGAAAGCAGAGAAGGGATTGTGGCATAGGTACACGGCACGAAACGTTAACTCTGCGCGAACGATGCAGCGGGGTGCTATGGGAAAATCGCTTCCTCCATGAGCGAATCACCCACCCGCGGCACTGGCGCCGGCATCGTGCTGATTTTGGCTGCGGTGTGTTGCTTCGCGGCAACCGACACACTCGCCAAGATTCTGACGGCGCATTACGCCACGCCGCAATTGCTGGCGATCCGCAACTGGGTGCATGTGCTGGTGATCGTGCTGCTCGGCTGGCCGCTCTTGGGCCGGCGCTTGTTTCAGGCCAACAACATGCGCTGGCAGTGGCAGCGCGGCCTGCTGTTGTTGACCTGCTCGTTCCTGGCGTTCACGTCGCTGCGCTTCATGCCGGTGGCCGAATTCACCGCGCTCATTTTCGTCTCACCGCTGCTGGTGACCTTGCTCGCGGCGCGCATGCTCAAGGAGCGTGTCAGCCGTGCGCGCTGGGCTGCGGTGGGCGCGGGATTCATCGGCGTGATGCTCATCATCCGCCCCGGCAGCGGCTTGTTTGGGTGGGCCGCGCTGATCCCGCTGGTGCTGGCCTGCCTGTCCGCGTTTTTCGCCATCCTCACGCGCAAATACGCGCGTGAGGATGATGCCCTCACCACCTTGTTTTACACCGGCTTGACGGGCGCGCTGGCAAGCTCGCTGGCGCTGCCGTTTGTGTGGGTCACGCCGCCGCTGGCCGATTGGCCGTCCCTGTTGGCGCTCGGCGTGATCGCTGCGGCCGGTCACTACATGTTTGTGCTCGCATTCCGCCGCGCACCGGCGTCAACCCTGTCGCCGTTCAGCTACGCGCAGCTGATTTTTGCCACACTGTTTGGGGTGATGCTGCTTGGGGCCGTGCCGGATCGCTGGTCGTTCATCGGCATGGGCGTGGTGGTGGCCTCGGGGATGGCAGCGGCGCTGTTGCAGCGCTGGGAGGGGCGCACGCCGCCTGGGTAATGGCGCAGCAGACGGGAGCCGAACACGGGAGCAGCAAACGGGAGCGGAAAACGGGAGCGGAAAACTGCGCGTCGGCCAATCCGGTCAATCGTGGGCAACCACGGTCAACCGCAGTCAACCGCAGTCAGCCGACCGGCCAACCCGGTTGACGCCTCACCCCTTACTGCACCTCAATTGTGCCCTTCATATTCGGATGCAAGCCGCAGATGTAGCTGTAGGTGCCTGCATGATCGAAGCGGAAGCCGTCGGTCTGGCCCTTGAGCAGCAGCGGGGTGCGCAGCTCGGATGCGCCGGC
>JANOYK010000680.1:0-2362 GCA_031428855.1 Burkholderiales bacterium
CCTCATGCCCATGCGCGCAAGCCGGGAAATGATTTGCCCAATTGGCTTTCCATTTTGCCGCGCCAACTCCCGTGCCGCATGCAGTACGTCGTTGTCAATGTTGAGGGTAGTTCGCATAGTGTTTGATGCCTTGAGTGGCAACCGAGAACCTTCACAAGATTTCCGGATGAGGCTGTCGAATTCCATTTTGGCTATTGTATTTTTATTAAATAATCTGCACAATATGTTTTTCTGTATCGCAAAGCTCGCATATGTCCGCCGTTTTGACGCACCCCATCATCGACACCGCCCAAGCCCGCGACATGGTGTTGGCCAATTCCATTCGCGGTGCGGCCATTATCGGCGCGCCTGGCGGCTGGTCGGTATTGCTCAAACTTGGCAAGACCGAAAAGACGCTTGGCACCCAACGCACCAACAAGCCGCGGCAGTGGATTTCGCTTGACCGCTGCGTGAAGTATCTGAAGCAGGAACTGGGCGTGGCGCGCTTCAATCTGCTGGACGCGACAGAACATGGTGCCGCGCCGGCGAGTGAGCGGGTACGTAGCGACGCCTCCGACCGGCTGCGCCGCGCACATGCCGCTGTTCAACACGACGAGTGGTTTCGCAAGCAAGTGCAGGAGGCGCTCGACGACCCCGCCCCGGCGGTGAGTCATGAAAGTGTAAAACGCAGTTTTGCGGCCAAGCGCGCGGCATTGCGCAAGCGCAGCAATGCCGCAGCCAAAGCCACCTCTTGAGGCGGGCTTGAAACTTTTCTGGAAGCGCGCTGCGCTACGTGATCGTGAGCACATCATGGAGTTCATTGCGCGCGACAAGCCGCTTGCGGCCATTGCGTGGGACGAACGGCTGGAACAAAGTGCGGAACATTTGATAGAGCATCCGCGAATGGGACGAGCCGGGCGAATGCCACGGACGCGTGAATTGGTGGCGCATCCAAACTACATCCTTGTGTATCGCGAAGCGGAGAGGAAGGTGGAAATTTTGCGCGTCCTGCATGCGGCCCAAAAATGGCCACCATAATTGTTCATGCAACCTTCACCCCAAGACTAGCCAGCACATGCGCCCGCCGCCCCTGCGTATCCGCACGAATCTTGTCGTACAAACTGCCGCCGTGGCTGTCCATGCCGACCCGCAGCGGGCCGAAATCGCGGATGCGGAATTTCCACAGGCTCTCGGGGTTGAGGTCGTCGAGATCAACGTCTTCGATCTGCTCGATCCATGTCGTCTCCAGCGCCGCTGTGCCGCCGACGATGGCGAGGTAGGCGCCGCCGATCGCGCCGAACGCCGCCGCGCTGCTCTCGCGCAGGCCTCCTTTGCCGATGATGATGCGCACACCGTTTTGCGTCATCAGCGGTTGCGTGAATCGCTCCATGCGGTCTGAAGTGGTGGTGCCGATGCAGACCGCCGCGTAACCCGACGGATACTCAGCGCTCTTCTCCACTTTCTTCACGTTTGGCGCGGTGTGGATCACCGCATGACCATGTAGATCAAAGCGTGTCGCGCGACCGCGGTCGAACATGTGAATCTGCGTTGCGTCGCGAATGCCGAACAGCGTGCCGTGCAGCGTGACGGTGTCGTTGATGCGCAGTGCGCGCACCTGCGCTTCGGTGACGGGGGTGGTTAATTCGTGATGGGCCATGGCTCTACAACCCTTGGTGGGAGCGCATCGCGGAAGCATTGCCGCAAAAACCGTTGGTGGGAGCCATTCGCAGACCGATGGCAAAAGTCATTTGTTCCGCGTGACAATGGCATTGGTCAGAATCCATAACTCACCCCCGCCTGCGTAAACGTCGCCCGCGCCCGCCGCGCCGAGTGGCACTGCATGTTGACCGCGACCGGGTTCATCGTGATGTGGGTCGCGGCGATTTCGATATGTACGGCAAACGCAGTCGAGTCGCCGCCCAATCCTTGCGGTCCGACACCGAGTTGGTTGATCGCTGCAGTCAACTGCGTCTCCAGCTTGGCGCCCTCGGCATCACCGCACACGCTGCCGAGCGGTCGCGTCGCAGCGCGCTTGGCGAGCGCCACGCACAAGTCCGAGGTGCCGCCGACGCCGACGCCGACGATGGCCGGCGGGCAGGTCTTGCCGCCGGCTGCGAGTACGCAGTCGACCACGAAGGTCTTGATCGCGTCGATGCCCTCGGCGGGGATCGCCATTTTCAAAAACGAGTTGTTCTCCGAGCCGGAGCCTTTGGGCACCATTTCGATTTCGAGCGTGTCCGGCGTGTCGGAGAAATCGATGTGGATCACCGGCACTTCGGCGCCGCACGAGGTGTGCTCGTTCTTGCGTGTGATCGGGTGTACCACCGAGGAGCGCAGCGGATAGTCGCGCGTGGCGCGTGCACAGCCGCTGCGAATCGCTGCC
>JANOYK010000681.1:0-4402 GCA_031428855.1 Burkholderiales bacterium
GGTGTGGCGCAGCGCCGCCAAACAAATTGCGCAGGGCATATGCGCCATCACCCAGCAGGGCCTGCGCCAGCGCCGCTGCCGTCAGGAACGCCGGATATTCCCAGCCGCCATTGGGCGCAGTGAACAGCCAGCCGTTGCCGGCGTGTACCCAGGTGGCACCGAGCAGCACCGGCACCAGCGCGAGTGCCACCCAGCGTGTGCCGACCCCGGCCAGAATCAGCGCGCCGCCAATCAACTCGGCGAAAAACGTGAAGTAAGCCAGCGGCCCGGGCAGGCCGATCGATTCAAAAAACTTCACCGTGCCGGGCAGGGTGAACACCACGTATTTGAGCAAGGCGTGGGCGATGAACATGATGCCGAGTGAAACGCGCAGCACAAGGGCGGCGTAGGGAGCAGTACGTGAGTCGATCATGATGGTTCCTTTCATGGAGGGAGCGCGGGAGCCGCGCGAGGGAGGGCATATTGACTGTTGCGTGAATAAAGATAAAGTGGCTATCCTGCAATTGATTGTTGTGAAATACGGGATAAACCTAAAGCAAGAACGGCCTGACCCATCAGAATCGGAGGATCGACATGGACCGCTTTTCAGCGATGCAAGCATTCGCACGGGTGGTGGAGCTGGGCAGCTTTGCCAAGGCGGCCGAGCGCCTCGGTTTGTCCACCTCAGCATGCTCGCGCCAGATCGCCGATCTCGAAACGCATCTCGATACGCGCCTGCTCAACCGCACCACGCGCCGCCTCTCGCTGACCGAGGCGGGGCGCGCGTTTCACGAGCGCTGTGTGCCGCTGTTGTCGGATCTGGAGGAAGCCGAACACTCGGCGCGCGCCGGGCGCGAGCGCCCGCGCGGCACGCTGCGCATCACCTGTTCGGTCAATTTCGGGTTGCATCACATCGCGCCCCTGCTCGCGCCGTTTCTCAAAGCCCATCCGGATGTGCGTCTGGATGTGTCGCTGTCAGACCGCATGATTGATATCGTCGAAGAGGGTTTCGATCTGGCGCTGCGCATTGGCGAATCGCGCTCCACCAGCGTGATCGCGCGCAAGCTTGGCGAGACGCGGCTGGTCACCTGCGCGTCGCCCGGCTATCTGCGCGCACATGGCACGCCCAAAATGCCACAGCAGCTTACCGAGCACAACTGCCTGCTCTATGAATATCTCTACCCGCGCAATGAATGGCGTTTCACCGGGACCGACGGCAGCGAGCACCGTGTGCGCGTGTCCGGCAACCTGCAATCGAACAATGGCGAGATGGCGGTCACATTGGCCGCGCGAGGGGCCGGCATTTGCTGTGAGCCTGATTTCATCGCCGCCGCCGCACTGCGCAGCGGCGCGCTCAAAGCCATCCTCACCCAGTACGCCGCGCCCGCCACCGCGATCCATGCGGTCTACCCGAGCCGCCGCCATTTGTCGGCCAAGGTGCGCGTGTTTGTTGACGCGATGGCAGCAGCGTTTGCGCGGCCGGCTGCGCGCGGAGGATAAGCCCAAAAAGCGTTGCTGGAGCGGTTCTCCGGGCTGCGATGCAAATCAGCCAGCGCCGCCTTGGCACGCTGGCGGTCGATGCTACAGTGCCGTCATCGTCTCGCCGCGTGCCATCGGGCGGCATTCAACAGATCTTTCCATGACCGACATCGACCACCACACCGGCCTGCCCTCGGACTTGCCACCGCAATTGCCGCCGCAGCCGCCACCGCAATTTCCCCACGGCGCGCCGCGTACTGTCACGCACATCATCTACGCCCTGCACGCCTGGAGCGCAGTGATCGGCATTACCTCGGCTGCGTTTATCGTCACTGCTTTTCTCGCGGGATGGCCGTCGATCATCGGGGTGATCCTCAACTACGCTTATCGCAGCGGTGCCAACGGCACTTATCTGGAGAGCCATTTCCGCTGGCAGATCCGCACGTTCTGGTTTGCGTTGCTGTGGGTGCTGATTGGTGTGGTGCCATTCATCACCTTCATCGGCATTCCGGTGGCGGTGGGCATTTGGGTGGTGACTGGCCTGTGGGTGGTGTATCGCATCGGGCGCGGCTGGATTGCGCTCGCCGATGGGAAGTCTGTGGGCAAGCCGCTGCCGGCGTGATGCCACTGACGTTGCTCCATCACTCGCTGCTCGATCTGACTGGCCGCAGCGCATGAATGACGCCGCATTGATCCGCCGCGCAGTACTGCAAGGACTCGCGCGCGACCGCACACCCGGTTGGAGTTTCACTGGACACTTTCAGCATCTGCAATGGCCGGTGATGGGTGATGATGCGATGACGGTGACGCTGCCGGTGGGGCCGCACATCGAAGACGCCGATGGCAACCTCCACCTCACCGCGCTGCTGGTGTTGTTCGATGCGGCGCTGGCGTCGCCCACGCGCCTGCGGGTGCAGCCGGGCACGCGGCTTGCCACCACGCATATCAACGTGCAGTTGACCGGCGTGCGTGCCGCGCGTGATGCGCGGGTCGAGGCGCGCAATGTGGGCGCGGCAGGGGCTGGCGTGCTGCCGCAGTTGCTCGCACACGGCACGCTGCTGTGCGGGGACTGCATCGTGATGAGCGGCAACGGCGCGTTTGTGCAGATTGCGCCGCCGACCGGTGTGCGCGAGATGGCACCGCTGCCGT
This sequence comes from Burkholderiales bacterium, assembly GCA_031428855.1. Lineage (GTDB taxonomy): Bacteria > Pseudomonadota > Gammaproteobacteria > Burkholderiales > JAEUOS01 > CANJDH01. The sequence continues at coordinate 2,608 of JANOYK010000681.1, forward strand.
GGCAGCGCAGCGGCGCGGCAGATCCGCCGCCGCTGGAGCTGGATCAACTCGATGCGCGCGAGCGCGAGGTGCTGGCCGCGTGTGATGCAGCGCTGGCCGCATGCGCAACGCCCGCGTCTCGCGCGGCGGGGCTGGGGAACGCCATGCAATCGCCCCGCTCCACCCACGCTGCTCAGGCCGCATCCGCCACACAGCGAGCGGGGCGCGGCTTCTCATTCCTCGACCATTTCTGGGGCATCACGCCGCAGCGCACCGCCGATGGCGCGCAGTGCATCGCGCAGTGCATCGTCAAGACCGGCCCGCAACTAGCCAATCGCGTCGGCCACGTGCAAGGCGGCATCCTGATGGGGATGGCTGCGGCCACCGCGCGCTGCGCCGTGCCCAATCATCCGGTGCTCTCCAACCTCTCGGCCTGGTTCACCGGGCCGGGGCGCGGCGATACGCTGCTGGTCAAATCATGGCCGGTCCACACCGGGCGCAATCTTGCGGTGGTGCGCACCGAGATCACCGGCGCGGGCGGCGCACGCGTGCTTGAAGCCACCAGTGCGCATGCGGCGTAGCGGCATCGCTACAATCAATTGCAGAGTACCGCTGCGGCCTGTGCGTCACCCCTCCCCTCCTATACTCAATGGCGGGCCGGATTTTTTGGATGCGATGTACCCTCAAACGCCTTGCCGCGTTCATCTGGTTAACCCGCGCTTTTGTAACGGAGCCTGTTCATGACCCAACGCAGACAATTTCTCGGTGCCGCGCTCGCACTGTCCGGCAGCGCCGCTTTTGCGCAGACCACACGCATCACCAAAATCGTGGTGCCGTTTGCAGCGGGCGGTGTGCAAGACATTCTGGCGCGTGCGATCTCGAATGAACTGGGCACCGCGCTCAACGCCAGCGTGATCGTCGAGAACCGCCCCGGCGCGGGCGGCACGGTCGGCACCGGCTTCACCGCCAAGGCCGCACCCGACGGCAACACCCTGATCCTGGCGGCGGCCAGCCACAACATCGCCGGTTCGCTTTACACCAATCTCGCGTACGATCCGCAAAAAGATTTCACGCCCATTGCGCACATCGGCAGCGCGGGCTATGTGTTGATGATCCACCCCGATGTGCCGGCCAAAACCGCTGCCGAATTCATCCGCTACGCCCGCGCCAACCCCGGCAAGATGAACTACGCCACTGCCGGCGTCGGCAGTGCGACACATTTATCGATGGCGTATTTTTGCGGCCTCGCGGGGATCGACCTGGTGCATGTGCCGCTCAAAGCCACCGGCGAAGCGATCAACGAAGTGCTGTCAGGCCGTGCGCACGCCGTGATCGCCGCCTCGATTGGCGCGCTGCCGTTCGTCAAGGACAGCCGCATCCGTTTGCTCGGCGTCACCTCGCAGAAGCGCAGCAAATATTTGCCCGAGTTGCCAAGCCTGGCCGAGAGCGGCTTGCCGGGTTATGAATTCGATTCATGGTTCGGGCTGCTGGGGCCCGCCGGTGTAAGCAAGGCTGAAGCCGAGCGCATCAACAACGCGATGGGTGTGCTGCTCAAATCCCCGGTGATTCTGGAGCGCCTCGACAAGCAAGGCATCGAGCCGCGCGCGCTGACGCCGGATGCCTTCGCGCAATTATTGAAAGCCGACTACACGCGCATGGCGCAGGTGGTCAAGGCATCGGGCGCGAAGGTGGAGTAGCACTGCGCGGCGGCGGGGGGGGCCCCACCCCCCCGGAGTGTGAGGGTGATAGGTGGAGGGGGCCATTATGGTGGGGTATGACAGGAGGCCGAAAGAGGGGGGGGCGCCCGCCCGCGGCG
>JANOYK010000682.1:0-1627 GCA_031428855.1 Burkholderiales bacterium
CGCCGTTGATCCGGTGGGTGCGCTCGCGGGCTCAATCCGGGCGGTGGAACTTCATCGCGCCAGCTTCGATACCACACGCGCGAGGGTGATCGCCGTGCTGGTCGAGAGCGCAATGTCGGCTGCGCAGGCAGTGGCATTGGCGAACTGCTGGTTGATTCATGGCGACTACTTGCTGGCCGACATTGGCGGCCCGTTTGATGTGGTGGTGGGAAACCCCCCTTACGTGCGGCAGGAATTGATCCCCGATGTGTTGCTGGCCGAGTATCGCGCCCGCTATTCGACGGTGTATGACCGCGCCGATATCTACATTCCCTTCATTGAACGTTCTCTGCTGAGTTTGAAATCCGGTGGTCAGCTTGGGTTTATCTGTGCGGATCGTTGGATGAAGAACCGTTACGGCGGGCCGCTGCGCCGCCTTGTCGCTGACAAGTTTCATTTGAAGATTTACGTCGATATGGTGAACACGCAGGCGTTTCATGCCGATGTGTCGGCCTATCCGGCCATTACGGTGATTGCGAACGAGCGCGGCCGTGTAACGCGGGTTGCCAGACAGCCGTCGCTTGAGCCCGCTGCACTCAAGAAGCTCGCGGACGCGCTGCTCTGCATCAACGGCCAAGGGCCGGGGTCGGGGCACGACAGCGCCATTCGCGCGCTGGAGGCGGTGGCAGCGGGCGCGGACCCCTGGATGCTCGGCGCATCGGATCAACTCGCGGTGATGCGCGGCATTGAGGAACGCTTTCCGACCCTCGAAGCTGCCGGTTGCAAGGTGGGCATCGGGGTGGCGACCGGGGCCGATAGCGCCTTTATTGGCCCGTTCGATGAATTGGATGTGGAAGACGACCGGAAGTTGCCGATTGTGATGACGCGCGATATCAAGAGCGGCACCGTGCAATGGCAAGGGCTGGGTGTAGTAAATCCCTTCGCCGATGAAGGCGGGCTGGTGGACTTGAATAACTATCCACGCTTGAAGCGTTACCTTGAGGCGAGAAAAGAGCAGATTGCGGGGCGGCATTGTGCGCAGAAGAGTCAGGCCAATTGGTTTCGAACCATTGACCGCATTACACCTTCGCTCGCCGCAAAGCCGAAGCTGTTGATACCCGATATCAAGGGTGAAGCGCATGTCGTTTTTGAGGACGGCAAGCTGTATCCCCATCACAACCTGTATTTCGTCACCAGTGACACGTGGAATTTGCGCGCACTTCAAGCGGTGCTTCAGTCGCGCGTGACGCGTGTATTTATTGCGACCTACTCGACCAAGATGCGCGGCGGTTTTTTGCGGTTTCAGGCGCAATACCTGCGCCGCCTGCGCCTGCCGCAATGGGAATCAGTCAATCCGGAAATCCGCAGCGCCTTGATTGCCGCAGCGGAAGCGGGAGACGTGGGAGCATGCGACCATGCCGCGTTTGCTTTGTATGGCCTTGACGCAGACCAGATAGCGGTGCTCAATGATGGAGACGCGAGCTGATCGTGGACCTGATTCGAAAGAACGGTCTCAAGGATGCGGAGATCCACCAGAAGCGCGCATTGCTGACCCTACCCGGATATTTCAGGCCTACCAAGCTCTGGGACATGGTCGTCATGCGAAGGGGGCGGTTAGTGGCGGCCATCGAACTCAAGAGCCATGTCG
>JANOYK010000683.1:0-2139 GCA_031428855.1 Burkholderiales bacterium
CCGCCGGCATCATCGGTGCCGACGCGGTAGCCAAGAGCGCGCCCGACGGCTACACGCTGCTGCAAGCGCAGGTGGGCGACACCATCAGCGTGAGTCTGTATTCCAAGCTGCCTTACAACTTCGAGAAGGACTTCGCGCCGATCACCCTCGCCGGCCTCACGCCCTTCATCCTCGTTGCGCACCCCTCAGTGCCAGCCAAAGACCTGCGCGAACTGATCGCCCTCGCCAAGGCCAAACCGGGCACGCTCAACTTCGGCTCCAGCGGCGCGGGTACCGCATCGCACCTGGCCGGCGAACTGCTCAAGAGCGCGGCGCAGATCGACTTCACCTTGGTCCCCTACAAGGGCCAGGCCCCGGCCACCGCCGATCTCTTGGGCGGGCAAGTCACCATGATGTTCAACAACCCGATCACCTCGCTCGCCCATGTGAAGGCAGGCAAGCTGCGCGCGCTCGCCGTGAGCACCGGCAAACGCTTTAGCCAACTGCCCGAAGTGCCGACCGTGGCCGAGAGCGGCTTGCCGGGCTTCGATGTCGGCTTCTGGCTCGGTGCCCTCGCCCCAGCCGGCACCCCACGCCCCATCATCGACAAGCTCAACGCCGCCATGCTCAAAGCCCTGCGCGACCCCGAAGTGGTGCAGCGCCTCGCCGGGCTGGGCGTGGAAATCATCGGCAACTCTCCCGACGACTTCGCGCGTGTAATCCGCAGCGATATTGTCAAGTGGGGCAAGGTGGTGAAGGATACAGGGGCGAAGGCGGATTGAGTTCCTCGCCAACCAAACCTGGCACCCGGCGAACTGCCGCTCTCGCTGACGCTCGACGAATTGCGACGGCCGCGTGTGGCGAAACCGGCAGTCACGCCGGACACCACCGTACAAGTCACCGTACAAGTCGCGGTCAAGCTTTTGGCGTTTTGCAGAGCGCCAAAAAAGTGGAGCAGACATTCAGGCGCACATCGGCATTCGCCTTCGGCCATCCTGCGGCACGGCGCGGATGTGGAGGTGGTGGCGCCGGCGGCGTTGCGCGCGGCGGTGAAAGGGACGCTGGAGCGGGCGTTGGGGGCGTATCGGATGGGGCGATAGGGCGAAAATGGACAGCGTGGGTTTCTGAAGAGTGACTGTGGGAGCGGGTCTACGTGGCATGAATGGCTGATAGGCGCACCCACCAACGGTTCCATGTCAATGGGCATGTGAAAAACGGTCTTGTGGAATAGCCTTCACGAACTATTCCCCCTCATAATTACTCATCGTTCAATGCCAACCCATGACTCAAAACATTTCCAAATCACCGCAAGCCAACTTCGATGCCATCCGCCGCTCAGATGGCGAAAGCGACGAGTTCTGGCTTGCGCGTGACCTTGCCCCCATCCTTGACTATCAGGATTGGCGCAATTTTGTGACCGTCATCGAAAAGGCGCAGCTGGCTTGCGTTCAATCCGGATACCGTCAGGAAGACCATTTCGGTGATGTCACCAAAATGGTCGACATTGGCTCCGGTGCGCAACGCGGCATTGCCGATATACGCCTCTCCCGCTACGCCTGCTACCTGATCGTACAGAACGCCGACCCTGCCAAAGCGGTGATCGCACATGGTCAAACCTACTTCGCCCTGCAAACCCGGCGCCAGGAGCTCACCGAGCAGGGCGTCTTTGCCAAACTGACCGAAGACGAAAAGCGGCTCGCCATTCGCAACGAACTTGCCAGTCACAACAAACAATTGGCGGCTGATGCAAAAAATGCAGGCGTCGTCACACCTCTCGACTACGCAGTGTTTCAGGACCACGGTTACAAGGGCTTGTACGGCGGCCTCGGCGCCAGGGAAATTCACGTGCGCAAGGGTCTGAAGAAAAGCCAGAAAATTCTCGACCACATGGGCAGCACTGAAATGGCCGCGAATCTGTTCCGCGCCACGCAGACGGAAGAAAAACTGCGCCGCGACAACGTGCGCAGCAAAGTGCAGGCGAATCAAACGCATTTGGCGCGGCCTTGCTTGCCAAGGCCGGCCCGGATTTGGACGACTGGCCGCTGCGCTGGTGCTACGTGGATGCCGATCTCGCACCCGGTCGCGCCATCATTGCAGTCTTCAAACCGTTCCTGCTCGACCTGCTCCATCGCAAGGTGTCAAAGACCACTTTCAACCGCG
>JANOYK010000684.1:0-1590 GCA_031428855.1 Burkholderiales bacterium
CAGCTCCAGCTGCGCCGTCACAGCCGCTTGCTCGCTTGCCGAGGCGCGCGCACCGGTCTCGGCGCTAAGCGCCGTCGCCGCCAGCACTGATTCACGCATTAGACCGGTCTGCCTGGCGATGCGGACGCGCGCCCAGGAGCGGCGCATAAGCAACAAACTGGACAGCAATGCCATCACCGCCAGCAATACCACGCCCATCATCGCGTCCCGCGAGTGATTGTGATTGAGCGCAAACCACACCAATGCGCCAAACGGCAGCAGCACGCCTGCCACCAGCAGGGCCGCTTCGGTGAGCCAGACGGCGCGTGAAGCTTTGACAAGTTCAGCCTGATTGCGCTGTGCAGATGCCATGAATTCCTGTTCTCCTGCCGCCTCTGACTGCATCGGATTTGCGTCAGCCGCTGCATTGAGTTGATTGGAATATGCCAGAGGCATACGCTGCAGTACCGGGGATGAAACAATTCTACGCGAACCGGTCGAGAGCGGCATGACGGTCACTCCTTGAGGCGCGTGCGCAGCCGCGCCACCGCCTGGCTGTGCAACTGGCAGACGCGCGATTCGGTCACGCCAAGCACGGCGGCTATTTCGCGAAAGTTCAGTTCCTGCTCGTAATACAGGCCCATCAGCATTTTTTCGCGCGCGGGCAGCGCCTCAATGGCATCCACCAGCGCGGCGTGAAACCGCGCTTCGCCCATTTGCGCGAGCGGATCGGCGGCGTGATCGGCGCAATGCCGGTCCAAAAACGCCGCACCGCTCTCGCCGTCACCGTCGTAGTCCTGGTAGTACACCAGCTGGCCGCCGCGCGCCTCGGCCAGCAGCGCCTGGTACTGCGCCAGATCGACCCCCAGTTCGGCGGCAATTTCAGGTTCGCCGGCGCTGCGCCCGAGACGCTGTTCCAAGCGCCGCATTGCGGCTTCAATCTGGCGCTGGGTTTTGCGCACGCTGCGCGGCAGCCAGTCGTTCTGACGCAGTTCGTCAAGCATGGCGCCGCGAATCCGCTGCGACGCATAGGTTTCAAACTGCGCCCCCTGGCCGTCCTCAAACCGGCCAATCGCATCCATCAGGCCGATCATGCCGGCCTGGATCAAATCGTCCACTTCGACCGAGGCGGGCAGCCGGCTTTGCATGTGATGTGCAATCCGGTGAACCAGCGGGGCGAACTGCCCTACCGTGCTGCCTGCCTCAATCGTGCCGCTGGCGCTATACATGCGAACCCCTTGCCGAAGAAACCTGCCCGCGCGGCAACCGTGCCAGTGCGCCGCCAGCGTTCAGTGCCGGCACCTCAGTGTCCAGCCCGTATTCGGCCAACCCCCAAGCAGGCAGCGTGGCCGCGATCTGCGCCAGCGCAGCAGCACAGGCCGGCGTCGGCACGCGCCGGTTAACACCAAACGGCACCCCGGCGTGATCCGGCGGCAATGCGCCCGCGTAGACCGGCTCGATCGCCAGAAAATTACGTGCCGTGTCAGCCAGCGCGCGGAACACACGGCGGCTCTCGGTGTAATTGGCCGCACCGTTGACCAGCACGCGGATGGTGCAGGCAGCCGGGTAATCCGCCGTCCCCTGCGCGCGGACACGCACGCGGCCGATCTG
>JANOYK010000685.1:0-2265 GCA_031428855.1 Burkholderiales bacterium
AAGCGGCTACGCCGTAAACGCAAAATCGACTTCCGGCGGCAATCCGCTGATGATGCGCGCAATCGACTTGCCCGAGCCGCACGAGTGGGTCCAGCCGAGCGTGCCGTGGCCGGTGTTCATGTAAAGGTTGGTAATTTTTGAGCGGCCGATGATCGGCACATTCGATGGCGTGGCCGGGCGCAGGCCGGTCCAGTATTGCGCTTCGCTTGCATCGCCCGCGCCGGGGAACAGTTGCTCGACGCGCCGCACAATCGCTTCGCAGCGCACCCGGTTCAGATCACGGTCGTAGCCATTCAACTCTGCCGTGCCGGCAATCCGCAGGCGGTCACCCAGGCGCGAGTAGACCAGCTTGTATTCGTCGTCGGTGAGCGAGACCTGATTGGCTTTGGAGGCGTCTTTGACCGGCATCGTCACTGAATAACCCTTGGCCGGATAAATCGGCAGCCGGATGCCGAGCGGCGCGGCGTAGAGCGGGCTGAGCGAACCCAACGCGAGGACGTAGGCATCGCCGCGCAGGCGCAGAAAGCGGCCATCGGCGTTGGTCGCTTCCACGTGGTCGAGTGCGTTGGCGCTGCCGCTGCGCAGGGCGGTGATGGTGTGGTTCATCAAAAATTGCACGCCCTGCGCGGTACACAGTTGCACCAGCTCGCGTGCGAACAAATTGGCGTCACCCGATTCATCTTCGGCGGTGTAGCTGGCACCGGCCAGTTGCGGTTTGATGTGCGTGAGCGCGGGTTCGAGCCTGACCGCTTGGTCCACCGAAATCATGCGCAGGTCGCAGCCGAACTCGCGCATCACGGCGGCGGGTGCCTGCGCGCCGTCAAACTCTTTGGCGCTTGTATAAAAATGCAGAATGCCCTCGGTGCGATGGTCGTAACGGATGCCGGTGGCGGCGCGCAACTCTTGCAGCATGCTGCGGCTGTAGAGGCCGAGGCGGACGATCTGGCCGATGTTGTAGCGGGTGCGCGCAGGCGTGCATTCGCGCAAAAATTGCAGGCCCCAGAGCCACTGGCGCATGTCGGCGCGCAGGCGGAACAATAGCGGCGCATCTTCGCGCGCAAGCCATTGCAACACCTTGAGCGGCGCATGCGGGTTGGCCCACGGCTCGGCGTGGCTGACCGAAATTTGCCCGCCATTGGCAAAGCTGGTCTCGGCGGCAGGCGCAGCCTGGCGGTCGACCACGACGACCTCATGCCCCAACTGATTGAGGTAGTACGCAGAGGTGACGCCGAGCAGGCCAGCACCGAGGACGATGACACGCAAGCTATTTCTCCTTGAGGTTCAACGGTGATCGTCAAGCACTGACGGTGGACGCGGCGCGCTGCGACCCGGCGATGTACTCAGGACAAGTGTCCTCCTGCACCGGATCAAGCGGAATCCAGAAGCTGATGATGGCTTCACCGTCAATCGGGTAATAAGGCTGGTCGTGATGCCACGGCGTGCGCTCCTTGGTACCCGGCTCTTTGACCAGCACATGCTCGTGATACAGATTGACCTTGGACGAGTCCATCAACTCTGCCGCCGCGTGCTTCAAGGGCGAGTCATAAAAAAACGCGCGATAGGCATCAATGCGCTGCCAGTTGCAATCGTCACCGAAGAACAGACCGGGCTGACCTTCGGGTGTGTAGCGTTTGGCGAAAGGTCCGGGCTGCGCCATGTTTTCGGCGACGCCTTCGCGCAGGCGCGCTATCCATTCGGGCGGAACGATATTGCGCAGCGCGACTGCGCCATCGGCGCGGTAGGTGTTCAGTGCGGCTTGATCGATCATTGCACAATCCCGATTGAAATAACTGGCGGTATCACGTAGCGCTGTACCGTGGCGAAAACCGGTTCGCCGCCGAGATGGTACTCAAGAGCCGCTCCCACCAACGGTTTTGGCGGCATGCCTGTAGTGAAATCTACAACCCCGCCATCCCCTTCTCGACAAAACTCAAGTCCCACGCTGACCGGCTGCTTGCGGATTTGCACACGCATGTTTTGCGTCGGCGCGCCGAGCAGGATGTCGGCTGCGCCTGACAGCAGCGCGTCCTGATTGACGCCGCGGTTGGTTGAAGAAATATCGGCGATGAGGCCGGACTTTTCAAAAAACTTGGCACCGAAGGCATAGTCTTCCGGACTCCACAACCAGGAGCGTGCGGTGGAGCGGATCGAGACCAGTTTGCCCACCGGCGCTGCGGCCTTTGCGCCGGCCCCTGCGGGTGTGCCCTGGGCCAGCGCCCTGCGCGGCAGGCTGCCCGCGACGCTCCCCATCAATGACACAGTGGC
>JANOYK010000686.1:0-3806 GCA_031428855.1 Burkholderiales bacterium
CCAATCTGGCCGGGTATTTCCGCACCTACGAGCAGACGTTTGCCGGCGAGACGCGCGGCTATCACAAGCCGATCATGATTGCCGGCGGCGTCGGTGCCATCAGTGACGGGCTGACGCACAAGCTGCCCTATGGCAAAGGCACGCTGCTGATTCAACTCGGCGGGCCGGGCATGCTGATCGGCATGGGTGGCGGCGCGGCGTCGAGCATGGGCGCGGGGGCGAACACGGCTGATCTCGATTTTGATTCGGTGCAGCGTGGCACCGCCGAGATTCAGCGGCGCGCGCAAGAAGTGATCGACCGTTGCGTGATGATGGGTGCAGACAACCCGATCCTCGCGATTCACGATGTCGGCGCGGGCGGGTTGTCGAATGCGTTTCCCGAGCTGGTCGACGCGGGCGGCACGATTGACGGCAACACCACCGGCGCGCGGTTTGAACTGCGCGATGCGTTGAACCAGGAGCCGGGCATGGCCCCGCGCGAAATCTGGAGCAACGAATCACAAGAGCGTTATGTGATGGCGATTGCGCCGGCGCGGCTGGACGATTTCAAACGCTTGTGCGCGCGCGAGCGCTGCCCGTTTGCGGTGGTCGGCACGGCGACCGACGATGGCCATTTGGTGGTGGCCGACCGTTTGTTCGAGAACAACGCAGTCGAGATGCCGCTTGATGTGCTGCTCGGCAAGACGCCCAAGATGCTGCGCGATGTGACGAGCGTGGCGCGCGACTTTCCCAAGATTGACCTCACCGATGTGGCGTTGAAAGAAGCTGCGCCGCGCGTGCTGCGCATGCCATCAGTCGCGGCAAAAACGTTTTTGATTGCGATTGGTGATCGCACCGTGGGCGGCTTGTGCTCGCGTGACCAGATGGTGGGGCCGTGGCAAGTGCCAGTGGCCGATTGCGCGGTGACGTTGCGCGATTTCAAGGGCTATGCGGGCGAAGCATTTGCGATTGGCGAGCGCACGCCGCTGGCGGTGCTCAACGCCCCGGCGTCGGGGCGCATGGCGGTGGCCGAGGCGATTACCAATATTGCTGCGGCGGACATTGGCGACATCGAGCGCATCAAGCTCTCGGCCAACTGGATGGCCGCGGCGGGCCACGCCAAGACCGGCGAAGACGCCGCGTTGTATGCCACGGTGAAAGCGGTGACGCTGGAGTTGTGCAACGCGATTGGCGTGGCGATTCCAGTCGGCAAGGATTCGATGTCGATGAAGACGACGTGGAATGATGGTGGTTTGAAAGAGATGACCGCGCCGCTGTCGCTGATCGTCACCGCATTCGCCCCGGTGGACGATGTGCGCCGCTCGCTCACGCCGCAGTTGCGTACCGATGTGGGCAACACCTCGCTGATTCTGCTCGACCTCTCGCGCGGACAAAACCGCATGGGCTTCTCGTCGCTGGCGCAGGCCTACGGCAAGTTTGGCAATGCGGTGCCCGATCTGGATGACCCGCTGTTGCTGAAACATTTCTTCACCGCGATCCAAACCCTCAACCGCGAAGGCCGGCTGCTGGCCTATCACGACCGCTCCGACGGCGGTTTGTTTGCCACCGTGTGCGAGATGGCGTTTGCCGGGCACACCGGTGTCACCATCAACCTCGACACTGTGAGCGTCGATAGCGCCACGCTCGATCACGATGGCTCGGAAATCAAATCGGAACAAACTCTCGGCCGCTTCAATGACCGTGTGCTGGCCGGACTGTTCAACGAAGAACTCGGCGCAGTGATGCAGGTGTTGCGTGAAGAGCGCGATGCCATCGTCACGCGCCTCAAAGATTTTGGCCTGGGCGAATGCACCTTCGTAGTCGGTGAACTCAACCCGCGCGACGAGATACGCTTTGTGCGCAACGCCAAGCCGGTGTTTGCCTTGCCGCGCACCGAACTGTTGCGCGTGTGGGGCGAGACCAGCTATCGCATGCAGGAGTTGCGTGACAACCCCGAGGCGGCGCAGCAGGAGTTCGACACGCTGGCGCAGGCGGATGATCCGGGCATCTCGCCGCTGCTCACGTTCGACTTGGCGGCTGATGTAGCGGCCCCGTTTATCGCCACCGGCGCGCGCCCCAAAATCGCCATCCTGCGCGAGCAGGGTGTCAACGGCCAGATCGAAATGGCGGCAGCGTTCGACCGCGCCGGGTTCGCCGCTTACGACGTCCACATGAGCGACATCCTGGCCGGCCGGGTGTCGCTCAAAGACTTCAAGGGCTTCGCTGCCTGCGGCGGATTCTCGTATGGCGATGTGCTCGGCGGCGGTGCTGGCTGGGCCAAATCGATTTTGTTCAACCCGCGCGCACGCGCCGATTTCGAGGTCTTCTTCGCGCGCCCCGATGGGTTCGCGCTCGGTGTCTGCAACGGCTGCCAGATGATGGCCAATCTCACCGCCATCATCCCCGGTGCCGCACACTGGCCGCGCTTCACCAACAACCGCAGCGAGCAATTTGAAGCGCGCTTTGTTACGGTCGAGGTGATGGAGTCACCCTCACTGTTTTTCAAAGGCATGGCCGGCAGCCGCATTCCGGTGCCGACCGCGCACGGCGAAGGCTTTGCCGATTTCTCGCAGCAGGGCGATGCGTCCAAAGCGGTGCCGGTGATTCGCTACGTTGACAACCACGGCGTGGCGACGGAGCATTACCCGTTCAACCCGAACGGCTCGGGCGGCGGCCTCAATGGCTACACCACGCTTGACGGCCGCTTCACCATCGTGATGCCGCACCCGGAGCGCGCTTTCCGCCCGGTGCAGCAATCGTGGGCACCGGCGGCGTGGCGCGACCATGATGACGGCCCGTGGCTGCGCATGTTCCGCAACGCACGGGTCTGGCTCGGGTGAGCGGCCGTGCGTGGTGGACGCGCACAGTGGCGCATCCGCTGCCACCGGCGTTGCTGCCGGTGCAAAAATCCACAGGCACCTGCTCCAAGAGTGGCTCCTACAGCGCTTGTTGCGGCACATGCCTTGAACAAGCGCATGGATAGGGCATGACAGCCGACCTGCCTCTCTGGTTGTCGATCGCGTTGAAGGTGGTGATCGCCGCCAGCGTGGTGGTGTCGGCGTCGGTGATTGCCGAGAAGAGCGGGCCGTTTATCGGCGGCTTGATCCTCGCGTTGCCGGTGTCGGTGGGGCCGGCCTATGCACTGCTGGCATTGCAGGCCAGCCCGGAGTTTGTGGCACAAAGCGGCGTGGGCAGTCTGGCCTCGAACGTGATGACCGGTGCCTATATCGTCACCTACGCGCTGCTGGCGGCGCGGGTGCCGCTCGCTGTCAGTCTCGGTGCCGCCGTCGCAGTGTGGACCGCAGGTGTGCTGACGTTGCATGCATTGGATCTGTCAGTGGCGGTGCTGGTGGTGCTCAATGGCTTGGTATTTGGGGTGTGCATTCCGCTGTCACGCCATGCCTTGTCAGGCACGCCGCCGCCGCCGCGCGTGCGGCGCTGGTATGCGCTGCCGCTGCGCGCGCTGCTGGTCGGCGCGCTGGTGGGCAGCACGCTCACGGTGAGCGCGCTGATCGGCCCGGCCTGGACCGGCATGGCGATGGCATTCCCGATCACGCTGACCAGCTCGGTGCTCATCATGCAGCCGGCGTTGGGGGCCGATGCCACGCGCGCGATGATGGCCAGCGTGCTGCGCGGGCTGGCCCCGTTTGCGCTGGCGTATTGGCTGATCTATACGCTCGCAGTGCCGCTCGGTGTGTGGCCCGCGCTTGGCCTGGCACTGCTGTCGATCCTGCTGTGGGTGGGGGCGCTGTATTGGCGCGGATTGCGGGTGCGCTGAGCCGCTGGCCCGCCCAAGGGCTGTCCAGACGGACGGTGCGGCGCGCAGT
>JANOYK010000687.1:0-2735 GCA_031428855.1 Burkholderiales bacterium
AAAATACGGCGGCTGGGTGCCGACCGCCGAGACCTACGGCAAATCAGGCGGCAAGTGGATCGCGATTCCAGTGGCCTACAACGGCAACCTCATCAACTATCGCCAGAGCATGATCGAGAAGGCCGGCTTCAAGGAAATTCCGAAAGACAATGCCGGCTTCCTGCAACTGATGAAAGATTTGAAGGGCAAATCGATTCCCGGCGGCTTTGCGCTTGGCCGCGCATCGGGCGATGGCAATGCCTGGGTGCATTGGGCGCTGTGGTCGCACGGCGCCAACCTGGTCGATGCCAAAGACAAGGTCGTCATCAATTCGCCCGAGACCGTCAAGGCGCTTGAATACACACTCGAACTGTCCAAGACCTTTGTCTCGGGCACGGCCTCGTGGAATGATTCGTTTAACAACAAGGCGTTTTTGGAGAGCCAGATTTCGCTCACCAACAACGGCGTGTCGATTTACGCTGCCGCCAAGGCCGGTGCTGCCAAGGGCGACGCCAAGGCCAAAGAGGTGATGGACGACATGAACCACGCGCTGTGGCCAATCGGCCCGGCTGGCAAGCCGACCGAGTTCCACATCGCCTATCCGATGATGGTGATGAAGTATTCCAAGGCGCAGCAGGCCTGCAAGGCATTCATCGCGTTCACGCTCGAAGCCGAGAACTACAACAAGTGGCTCGAAGATTCGGTGGCCTACCTGACCCATCCGCTCAATGCCTACGACGCCAACCCGGTGTGGACCACTGACAAGAAGCTGTCGGTCGCGCGCGATGTGGCCAAGCGTACTCTGACAGCAGGCGGTTTGGGTTCGGTCGGCGACAAGGCCGCTTCAGCGTTGGCCGACTTCGTGGTGCTCGACATGGTGGCCTCAGTCTGCACCGAGCGCGCCAGCATCAAAGAGGCGATCTCGGTGGCCGAGCGTCAGGCCAAGCGGATTTACCGTTAAGGCGCATAGCAGCACATGGCAACCCCGCACCCGTGATGGTGCGGGGTTGTGTTTTGGATCAGGGCAGATTGATAGTCCTTGATAGCCCCTCTTAGTCCTTGATTGTTCTCGATAGTCCCTGATAGCCGTGGAGCAGCATGACCAATAATTTGTGGACCAACCGTAACTGGCTCGGGTTTTTATTCATGCTGCCGGCCGCAGCGTTTTTGATTTTGTTTCTGGTCTATCCGCTCGGCCTCGGCATCTGGCTCTCGTTTACCGATGCGCGCATTGGTGATCCGGGCAAGTTTGTCGGCATCGAGAATTACGAGTGGATCATCGGCGATTCCAAATTTCAGACTGCCGTGTTCTTCACGATTTTCTATACCCTGATCGCCAGCATCATCAAGTTTGCGGTGGGCCTCTATCTGGCGCTGCTGCTCAATCAAAACCTGCCGTTCAAGGCGATGATCCGCGCGCTGGTGTTGATCCCCTTCATCGTGCCGACGGTGTTGTCAGCGATTGCGTTTTGGTGGATATTCGATCCGCAGTTTTCCATCGTGTCGTGGACCTTGCGCCAGTGGGGCTGGATCGACGGCAACATCAATTTCCTCGGTGACGCCTGGAATTCGCGCTTCAGTGTGATCTTCGCCAACGTCTGGCGCGGCGTGCCCTTCATCGCCATCACCCTGCTGGCCGGTCTGCAAACGGTGTCGCCGTCGCTGTATGAGGCGGCGACGCTCGATGGCGCGTCACAGTGGCAGATGTTCTGGCGCATTACCTACCCGCTGCTCACGCCGATCATCGCGGTGGTGATGACGTTTTCGGTGTTGTTCACCTTCACCGATTTTCAATTAATCAAAGTGCTCACCAACGGCGGCCCGGCCGGGGCGACCGAATTGATGGCCACCATGTCCTACAACACCGCCATTCTTGGCTCACGCATCGGTGAAGGTTCTGCCGTCTCCACCGCCATGGTGCCGTTCCTGCTCGCCGCCATCATGTTGTCGTGGTTCGGCCTGCAGCGGCGCAAATGGCAGCAGGGAGAAAACAATGACTGACAGCAACAATCCGGCGCAGACCAAACCAGCCGGGGTGAACGCTAACGCAGGCGAGAGCGAGGGCATGAGCTATCTCTCGACCTTGCCGCAGCGCCTGGTGCAGCTGTATCTGCCGCTCTCGATCATTGTCATCGTGCTGCTGTTTCCGTTTTACTGGATGGTGATCACTGCCATCAAACCGAAGGAGCATTTGCTGGACCTTGATGCGCACAACCCGTACTGGACCTGGAGTCCGACGTTTGAGCACATCAGCGACTTGCTGTTCAAAACCGATTACCCGCTGTGGCTATGGAACACCATGTTCATCGCGGTATCGGCCACGATTTTGTCGATCATCGCCAGCGTATTTGCCGCTTATGCGATCACGCGCATCCGCTACCGTGGTGCGCAGATGGTGGGGGGCGCGATTTTCCTCGCCTACCTGGTGCCGCCCTCGATCCTGTTCATCCCGCTCTCGACCGTGGTGTTTCAGTACGGCTTGTTCGACACACCGTTCGCGCTGATCCTCACCTATCCCACCATCCTGATTCCGTTTTCGACTTGGCTCCTGATGGGCTATTTCAAAACGATTCCCTATGAGCTCGAAGAGTGTGCATTGATCGACGGTGCCAACCGCTGGCAGATTCTGGTGCGCATCATCCTGCCGCTGGCAGTGCCGGGTCTGATCTCGGCCGGGATTTTTTGTCTGACGCTGTGCTGGAATGAATTCATCTACGCGCTCACCTTCATCAATTCCACCGAAAAGAAAACCGTGC
>JANOYK010000688.1:0-1810 GCA_031428855.1 Burkholderiales bacterium
TGCCCATCGCACTTCGTCGCCGGGCGCCCGGTGTCGATGCGCCGTCTAGGAATAAAACTCGCCGTCTGGCGCGACCGCGACGGCGCACCGCGCGCACTCGAAGACCACTGCCCGCATCGCGGCGCGCCGTTGTCGCAAGGCCTCAACCTCGGTGACCGCCTGGCCTGCCCATATCACGGCATCGAAGTACGCTGCGACGGCACTGTGATGCGCGTGCCCGGCAGCCCCGGCTGTGCGCTCGAAGGCAAACGCGCCGCGCGCTCATTCCCTATGCAGGAAGCCCACGGCGTGATCTGGCTCTACAACAGCGCCGCCAACATTGACACACCGCCGCCGTTGCAACTGCCGCAGGAACTCACGGACGCAGCCTATTCAAATTTCCTCTGCTACAACGAGTGGCGCGGCGATTACCGTTACGTGATCGACAACGTGATGGACCCGATGCACGGCACCTTCCTGCACAAGCAATCGCACTCGATGGCCGAAGGCGACATCGACGCGAAATTCCAGATTCGCCAAACCGGACACGGCTTCGTGTTCGAGAAAAAAGGCCAGCGCGATGTCAACTTCGACTGGACCGAATGGGGCGACACTGGCACCCACTGGATGCGCCTCGAAATCCCCTACCCCAAAACCGGCGGCCCCGGCGGCAACTTCATCATCATCGGCAGCTACACGCCCATCGCACCGAACTTTGCCGCTGTATTTTTCTGGCGCTGCCGCAAGGTCGATGGCTGGCAGCGCAATGTGTGGCGCTTCCTCTACCGCAACCGGCTGGAGGCGCGCCACTGGACCGTGCTCGAACAAGACCGCGTGATGATGGAAGCGATGGAGCCGGACGCGAACCAGCGCGAACATTTGTATGCACACGATGCCGGGTTAGTGCGGCTGCGGCGGCATATGCGCGGTTTGGCGGAGAAGGAACTTGCCGCCAAGCAAGTAGCGCAAAAAGCGGCTTGATCTGGGGCTGCGGCGCAGTCACGCAGCCCGCGAAGATCGACGCAGAAGCGGATGCAAAGGCCCCCGACCGCAGCAAAGCGCATCACGCTAAGATTAGAGGGATTCAGACTGCCGAATCGAAAGACGCCGATGCTGACTCCAGACCAACTCGCCCAGTATCACCAAAATGGTTACGTCGTGCCTGACTTCCAGGTGCCGCCAGATGCGCTCCAAGCGATCAAGGCACGCCACACCGCGCTGCTCGATGGCCACCCGGAATTTCGCGACTACTGCCCGGCGCTGTTTGACTACGACCTGGGCTTTCTCGACTTCGCCTCCAACCGCAGCATCATCGACCTGGTCGAGCAGTTGATCGGCGGCGACATTGCCCTGTGGAACATGAGTTTTTTCGCCAAGCCGGCCGGCAACGGCAAGCGCACACCGTGGCATCAGGATGGCGAATACTGGCCGATCCGCCCGCTCGCCACCTGCACCGCCTGGCTGGCGGTGGATGACTCGACCGTGGAGAACGGCTGCCTGCGCGTGATCCGCGGCTCGCACAACGAGCGCGCGCTCAAACGCCACAACAAGGTCGCCAGCGGCGACGTCACGCTTACCCAAGAACTCGACCGCAGCGAATACGACGAATCGAAAGCCGACGACATCGTCCTCAAAGCGGGCCAGATTTCGCTGCACGATGTCTACCTGCTGCACGGCTCGGAGCCGAACCCCTCACCCAAGCCGCGGCGCGGCATCACCATGCGCTATATGCCGACCACCAGCGTGTTTGACCGTGAACTCGCGCAAGAGAAGGCGCGCAACGTCACCACCACCAATCACGCCAAGCGCCAGATATTCCTGATGCGCGGCC
>JANOYK010000689.1:0-9500 GCA_031428855.1 Burkholderiales bacterium
GCGGCGCGCGAGCGCATCAAGTGGAAGGAAGTGGTGCGGGTGTCGGGCGCGAAGGCAGAGTAAGTCTGGGCGCTGTGCCAGGGTGGTGCGGGTGCCAAGGATCGTGTACGGCCGGCAGAAACCGCGCTAATGCAGGACCAGCACCGGGATGCGGGTATGCGAAAGCACGCCTTCAGCCGCACTCCCGTGCAGAAACTTGTCGAAGCCGCGGCGCCCGTGCGAAGCCATCACAATCAGGTCGCAGTGATGCTTTTTGGCCGCATGCACAATCGCGTCGACCGGATCATTGCTCTCGACGAAATCGGTGTCAAACGGCACTCCCTCGGCGCAGGCGCAGTCGCTCACACGCTGGAGCACCGTGTGGGCGTGGCTGCGCGCACGCTCGGAGTGGTCAGACATCGAGATGAAGGTGCGGTTGACCATCTCGCTGTGGGTCGGCAGCCGGAATTCCGGCTCGGCGATGAAGCCGGTCACCTGCGCATCCATCGACTTGGCAAAACGCACCCCGGCCTCAATCGCGCGGTTGGAAAATGCAGTGCCGTCCAAAGGAATCAAAATGTGCTTGAACATGGCAATCTCCTTCACGGTTTTGAGGGTTTCAGATTACACCTGTTGGCGCGCGTGACGCAATCATTTTCGGCCAACCTCATTGGCGGCCAACCCATCCGCATCCCTGCGTTTGCGGCTGACCAGTGATGGGGGCGAGCCGTCGATTGCCCCCTGGCCGGCTAGCGGCCCAGTTGGCGCTCGATCTGCCCTGCGCATTCACGCGCGGCGTCGAGCAGTTTGCGCTCATGCACCTTGGTCGCGCGTTTGTCCAGCACGGATGCATGGATCGCGGCGACCAGCTGATGGGTGCCGTCATGCACCGGCACCGCGTAACCGACGATGCCGTCCACCGACTCTTCCACGCTCTTGGCAAAGCCCTGGGTGCGGATGCGTGCGTATTCACGCTCCAGCTCTTTGGCATCGGTGATGGTCGCAGCGGTCAATTTTTTGAGCGGCGCGGCCAGCACTTGCGCCGCCAGTGTGGGGTCGTTGGCGGCGAACAATTTACCGGTGGCGGTGCTGTGCATGAACAGCGGCTCGCCTAAGCGGATGTCGAGCGAAATGCGCTGGGTGCCGAGCACACGGTCGGCGTACATCACGCGCTTGCCCATGCGCAGCGCGAGGTACACATCGTCGCCAATCTCCTTGGCAAGGTCTTGCAGATAGCGGCGGCTGATGGTGCGGATGTCGAGCGAGTTCAAGGTGCGCAACGCGAGAGACACCGCGCGCGGGCCGACCGAGTAGCGCAGGCCGTCAGTCACCACCGCCACTTCGGCGCTGACCATGGTTTGCAGCATGTTATGCACGCTGCTCACCGGCAGGTCGAGCGCCTCCTTGATTTCGGTCAGACGCAACCCCTCCTTGTGTTGCACCAGAAGATTCAACACATCGAAGGTGCGCAGATAACGGTCGGGGCTCATGGGGAATTGGTCACTCGTCTAAAACCGTTGGTGGGGGCCACTCTCACGATGATGATGATACGAATCCGTTGGTGGAAGCCAGTCTTGCCGGTTTCGGCAATTTGAAAATCACAGAATCGCCAGAGGCGTCAACGGGCTGCCGGTCGCGCCGACAAACGGCAAGGCCGCTGCCACGAACAAGAACTCCATGCGTCCGCTGGCAATCAGCGGGTCGAGAAACAAACCTTCGAGCAAGGGAATGCCGAAGTCGCGGATCAAACATTGATGCACCGGGAACACGGTGCCAGCCGCGAACGGCAATACCTCGACCGCGTAGTTGTCGGCCCCGACCAGCGACACATCCTGCTGCGCCAGCCACAACGCTGCAGCGGCATCGATGCCGGGTTCTTCGTCAAACGAAATGTTCTGGTTGCCGGTTTGCGCTTTGAGCCAGCCGGTGTGCAGCAAGATGGCGTCGCCTGGCTCCAGCGTCACACCGGCCTGTGCGGTGGCGGCGATCACATCGTCACGCGACACCACTTCACCGGCGGTCAGCCCGCGTCCGCGCAGCTTGACAATATCGAGCAGCACCCCGCGCGTGAACGCGGGCGGCATTTTGTCGACGCCCAGGCGCACGGCACCCGTGGTACTGCGCAGCAAGTTGCCCGCGTGGCCGTTGTACATCTGGTCGTCGTACCAGGCGTGGCACAGGGCGTCGATGTGGGTGCCCATGTGCAGCGGCATCACCACGGTGTCTTCAGCAAACTGAAATCCGCCGGGGCGGCGCGCGCCGGCGGCGTAATCGCCGCCATCGCGTCCGAAAAAATGTTGCAGGCCGCAGCGGTGGCGCGGCACCGGGGTTTTGGTGGAGAGCGGCTGCGCCAGCCGCAATACCTCACCGGTGCGCACCAACCCGGCAGCGCGTTTCACTTGGGCCGGGCCGATCAGGTTGAGAGCGCCGGCTTCGTCGGCAGCACCCCAGCGGCCCCAGGCGTTTTGCAGCGGGGTGGAGGTGTCGGTGGTGTCAGTCATGGCAAGGCTCGATCAGGAAGGGGTGAGGGGTAAAAGGAATGAGAGCGGCGCAGACGTCACAGCAGCGTATGCAATTGCATCTTCTGCACTTTGCCGGTGGTGGTGAGCGGCAGTTCGGCGTCAGTTGCAAAACGGAAACGGGCCGGCACTTTGTAGGCCGCGAGTTCCTGTTTGCAAAACCGCGTAAGCGCATCGGCCGAGGGTTGCTTGCCGTCTTTGGGAATCACGATGGCGGCCAGCACTTCGTCCAGCTCCGCGTGCGGCACACCGATGACGTAAGCGGTGCGCACTTCGGGGTGGCGCATCAAGGCTTCTTCAACTTCAATTGGCGCAATGTTGATACCGCCGCTCTTGACCATTTCTTTCAAGCGGCCACGGTAGTAGAGCCGCCCTTCAGTGTCGAGCATGCCCAGATCACCGGTGTGAAAAAAGCCATTCTCATCATAGGCGGCGCGGGTTTTTTCCGGCTCTTTGTAATAAGCGGTGAACAGAGGGCCTTTGACACGAATCTCGCCGGCCTCGCCAGCCGGCAACACCTGCCCGGTTTCGTGATGGCAAATGCGCGCCGTCACACCGGGCAGCGGCTGGCCGACTGACTGCATGCGCACCTCAAGCGGCTCGTCCGCATCGATCACGGCGCAGTTGCCGTAGGTTTCGGACAGGCCGTAGATATTGCAGATCGAGGCGGCGCCGAGTTTGACGATGGTCATGATCTGCTCCGGCGTGCCGATGGTGGCACCGCTGCGCAGAGACGACAAATCGTGCTGCGCGCGCGCCGGATGCCCGGTCAGCGCCTGCGCCATATTGGGCGTGCCGTAAAAAATCGTGCAGCGTTCGCGTTCAATCAGGGCTAATGCTTCTGCGGCATCAAAGTGTTCCTGCAGCACGGTGCAGCCACCGTGGCTAAACAGATTGGGAAACGCGTTGACGCTGCCGAAGCTCCAGAACAGCGACACCGCCAGCCAGAGCCGGTCGTGTTCAGTCACCTTCTGGCGCTCGCCGATATGCCAGGAGTTCGAAATCCAGTAACGGTGTTGCAGCAGAATGCCTTTGGGCGCAGCAGTGGAACCGGAGGTGTAGAGCAGCACGGCAATGTCATCGCCCTGCACTGCCGCACCTGCCGCGTCGATGGGTGCATCGGCGATGCCTTCAGCCCGCGCCAGCATGGCGTCCCATGTGCTTTGCCGCACCCCGGCAGCCAATCCGGGGGCGCTCGCCGGAATACCTGTTGGTACATCGGCCGGCACACCCGCTTCGGCGCTGAGCCAAACGACATTCTGCAATTTCGGAAAATTCGTCACCCACGGCTGCATACCTTCGAGCACCGCACGGTAGCCGGCCTTGCGAAAGCGCTCGACCGCAATCACACATGTCACATCGGCGTGCTCAATCGCAAACGCCAGCTCACGCGGCGTGGCCCAAGTGTTCAGCCCAACTGCGGTGGCACCCAACTGCTGTACCGCGAGAAACGACAACAACCACTCAATGCGATTGCCCATCAATATCGCCACGTGGTCGCCGCGCGTCACGCCCAGCGCCATCAACCCTTTGGCGGTGCGCCGCACTTCATCGCGCAGCGCCTTGTAGGTAAGGCGCTGCGTGCCCGCCACTACCGCTTCGCGTTCACCATATTGTTGGGCCTGCTCGTCGAGCAGCGCCGGGATCGTGACGCTGGTGGGTAGTCTGTTGATTGATGCTTGCTTCATGCTGATGTGGTCGATGTCAGTTGGAACTGCACGTGATGGAATGCTCTGCAGGATGCTCTATCGAAAGCGCAACCGGGTGATTAACCCAGCCCGCCCCAGACGGCATCGAGATCCGATTGCGCCGACCCGGCCCGCAACGGCTGCGCGGTGGAGTAGCGCCCGGCATTGAAGATCAGGGGTTCGCCTTCACCGTAGGCAATCCGGTGTACCCGTCCGACGAACAGCAGGTGGTCACCGCCCTCGATGGTCGATTCGATCTCGCACTCGAAGCTGGCCAGCACCCCCGGCAGCAGCGGCGAGCCGCCCACACCAGTGGAGACCGTCAGGCCCGCAAATTTATCCGCGCTGGGCGTGGCAAAACGATGCGATACATCGGCCTGGTCAGCGCGCAGCACGTTGATGGCGAAGTGCCCCGACTCCATAAAACTGGCGAGCGAATTCGATTTGCGACCGATGCTCCACAGCACCAGCGGCGGGTCCAGCGACAGCGCCGAAAACGAATTGGCGGTCAGCCCCTCGCGTTTGCCGGCCGGCGTGCAGGTGGTAATCACCGTCACCCCGGTCGGAAATCGTCCGAGGGCATTGCGCAATTCGCGGGTGTCGTGCGAACCGTCAAGTAAGACCTGTTTCATGGTGAGTGTCCGGTGACCGGGCAATGAGGCTGGGAGTAAATGCGGGGATGAAGGCAATCAGGCGTTGAGCAGCGGCAGCACCTTCTCTGCCATCAACACCATCGAATTGCGCGCGAGGGTTTTGTCCTGCCAATCGACACCGGCGTAGAGCAGCGTGCCGAACGCGCCAGTTTCCTCTTGCAGTGCGCGAATTTTATCCGCCACCCGCGCGGGGGTGCCGTGAATCACCAGCTTCTCGATCACTTTTTCGAGCGTCACACTGTCATCCGGCTGCTGCGGGTCGTCCTTGAACACACCGAGCGCGCCGCGCCGCTGCAATTTCTTGAAGAGTGACCGGTAGTAGTAATAGTAGGGGCCGTCAGAGCCGGTCGCATAGGCGGCAGCAGTGGCGTCATCGTTGGCGACGAACACGGTTTTGGCCACGCGCCAGTTGGCGGGGTCTGCCGGGCGCTTGGCGCGCGCACAGCCTTCAACATATTTTCCCCAGTGGGTCTTGACCCATTTTGGATACAGGAAATTGGCGGAGATCGGCTCCCAGCCCCGCGCTGCGGCCTCTGTGACGCCTTGCGAAAAAGGGGCGACAGCAGTGACCACGATGGGCGGATGCGGACGTTGCAGCGGCAGCGGAATCGTGCCCATGCCGGTCTCGGGCAAGTGGGTGCGCGCGGTCGAGATGTTCCAGTAGGTGCCTTTGAGATCGTAAGGCGGCTGGCCGGCCCACAGGGCGAGCACATGGTTGATCGATTCGAGAAACATCGCCGGGCGCGGCAAATCGATGTTGCCGAATACTTCGGCATCCGACGGCAGCGCGCCCGGGCTGATGCCGAAAATGAAACGGCCACCGAGAAGATGATCGAGCATCGCCAGATTGCCGGCAATCGCTGCCGGGTGCTGGTTAGGCATGTTGGTGGTGCCGGTGCCGAGACGAATCGTCTTGGTGCTATCGACCAGCGTGGCGAGAAACAGTGCCGCCGAGGTGATGTTTTCTTCCGGGTCGGTGGCGTGCTCGCCGACGTAGCCCTCGACGAAGCCGAGTTCATCCGCCAGTTGAAAGGTGGCGCGGTCTTCGGCCAGCGAGGTGCGCCAGTCTTTGCCGATCGGGTGCATCGGCATGGTGAAAAAACCGAGTTTCATGGTGGCTCCGGGGAAATGGGTTCAGATCAATCGATTCAACTCGGTTCAACTCAAACGGGGCGCATTCAAACGCAGGCAGGCGCGCTCTGCGCCGCGTGCGCCGGGGTAGCGGTTCCAGTGCCACACTGCGCCCACACCAGATGCTGCTTCGAGCACACGCACTGAATAACCCCTGCCGCGCAGACGATGCAGCAGGCACCGCCCGGCGAAACCGGCACCGACGACGATGACATCACAGCGTTGGGGAGTTGACATGGCGCAGTGACGTGAATCTGCTGGCGGGCGGTGCGGCCGGGGATGGTGCGGGGATGGTGCGAGGATGGTGAGCGCGCTTACAGCGACGCCCCGCCGTCCATCGCCACTTCCGATCCGGTCATATAAAGACTCTCATCGGACAGCAGGAACAGCACCAGCCCGGCAATTTCTTCCTTGGTGCCGAGGCGCTTCATCGGCACCTGCTGCACCCGCCGCAGATTTTCTTCGCGCGAACGCACGTCGAGCATGTTGGTGTCAATCGGCCCTGGATGCACCGAGTTGACGCGGATGTTTTTCGGGGCGAGTTCGAGCGCGGCCGCCTTGGTCATGCCGCGCACCGCCCATTTGGTGGCGGTGTAGGCGATGGCATTGGGCGCGCTGCGCAGCGCCACGGTGGAGGACATGTTGACAATCGCGCCGCTGCCGGTGCGCACAAAGGCCGGCACCACGGCGCGCATGCCGAGGAAGGTGCCGAGCTGATTGACGCGCGTGTGGCGCTCGAATTGCGCCGCGTCGGTATCGACCAGCGGCACTGGCGTGTACACCCCGGCGTTATTGACCAGACCATGCAGCGCGCCCATACCCTCGGCCAGCGCCACCGCCTCTTGCCACTGCGCTTCGCTGGTGACATCGAGTGGCAAAAATTTGCAAGCCGCGCCAAGCTCCGCCGCAAGCGCGCGGCCCTGCTCGATCAGCACATCACCAATCACCACTTGGCCGCCTTCGGCCACCAAGCCGCGCGCCTGCGCGCCGCCCAGACCGCGTGCGCCGCCGGAAATCAGATACACCTTGCCGCTAAATCGGGCCATTGCGCTGCTCCTTTGCCGTTACCCCCGGCACCCGCACATCCATTGAATTGCTTGGATTGACGTGCCGGGCAAGAGGCGTTATATTTGGTGTGATATTTCAATTATCGAAAAATATTTCGTTTTCTCGAAATTTAAGTATAACAAGAATTGTCCGGATTGACCGCTTTAATTGCCCGGATTGACCGCTTTTTTTGCACCGGCTGTTGTATTGTTTTGTACTGTTCTGCTTCGGACCAAGACCGCACCATGATGCAACAGCAAACCCACGCGCGCGCCATACCCGGCCGCCGCAGCGTCGCCAAAGCCCAGTTCGTGGGCACGGTCACCGATTTTCTGGTGGCCGATCCGCACAGCCATCCGCGCCCGCAGGCGTTTTTGGTCGAGCAGTCGGCCAATTGGTGTCTGCCCACCCACTTTCATTTGGAGCACCAGTTTCAGGTGTTCGTGGCGGGGTCGGCGACGCTCGGCAAGAGCCCGGTCACCACGCCGTCAGTTCACTATGCCTCGCCGCATTCGGCCTATGGCCCGCTCAATTCAGGAGCCGAGGGCGTCTCCTATTTCACGCTGCGCCTGCTCAGTGATGATGGCGCGTGGTATTTGCCCGAAGCGCGTGACAAGCTCAAGTTGCGCATCCCCAAGCGCCAGGCGCACGGCGCGCCAAGCGTCAACCTATCGCCTGAGCAATTAACCGCGCTGCCCGCACCCGCGCAAGAGACGCTGATCGAACCGGAAGCGGGCGGGCTGGCCGCCTGGATCATCCGCCTGCCGCCCAATACCAGCGCAGCCGCGCCGCCGCTGCACGCCATGGGCGCGGGGCGTTTTTATGTGGTGACGCAAGGCGCACTGCGCGCCAATGGGGAAGAACTGCCGCGTCTGTCCACCCTGTTCGCCAACCCGGATGACGCGCTCGATCTGGTCTCTGGCAGCGGCGGTCTCGAAGCCGTCATCGTGCAATACCCCGCCGAAGCCTTGGTGAGTGTGTAACGCATTTGAAGCCGCTTGATGTGGCGTCCCGTTTTGGCGTCACCCTGATGCCCGCACTCGACCCTGCTGTTGCAAACCTGCTGGAGCGGGGCCGCAAGGCTGGCAAACCGCGGTTCGAGGCGCTAACACCGGAACCGGCGCGCGGCGGCGCGCTGCCGCCGGTGTTGTGTCAGGCCTTGCTCTATCCGGTGACGGACCTCACCGCAAGCAGCGCGTCGTATCAGCGCGTGACCTCAGACGTGCCCTTGACGGCAGCGACGATGCATTACTTCATCGAGCACTACACACCTCAGGCGGGCAGCCGGTCTGACTGACGCGGCATGCCAGCCGCCCACGCCACCGCAGTGGCGCAATAGGCTTGGTGCAAAATACCGCCTCAGCCGGCGCAACGGGCCGGCACCAGCCACAGGAACTTCTGACGTGAACTTCGATTCCCTCCGCTTTGGCAAGGGCCGCGCCGGCGACCACGATGAACTGGGCGCCTTCGCGCGCGGCACCGGCTCCTACACCAGCGACAACGATCTACCCGGCCAGCTGCACGCCTGCTTTGTGCGCGCCACCGAGGCGCACGCCACGATTCGCAGTATTGACGCGGCCCAAGCGCTCGCGCTGCCCGGCGTGCATGCCGTCATCACCGGCGCGCAATTGCAGGCGGCCGGCATCGGCGCGATTCCGGCGCTGGCAGTCTTCAACAGCAGCGACGGCAAGCCGATGGCGAATGCCGCGATTCCGCCGCTGGCGATTGACACGGTGCGCCACGTTGGCGAGGCGATGGCAATGGTGGTGGCCGATAGCGCGGCGATTGCGCAAGACGCTGCCGACCTGGTGCAGATTGAACTCGACTCCTTGCCGGTGGTGGCAACCATCGAAGCAGCGCTGGCAGCCGATGCGCCGCGGGTGTGGCCACAGGTGGCGGGCAATGTCGCGCTCGATTGGGCTGACGGCGATCTGGCGCAATCGGATGCCGCCTTCGCCAAGGCATTTCATATTGAGTCAGTCGCGCTGGATGACCCGCCGCTCACGGCCTGTGCGATGGAGCCGCGGGCGGCGATAGCGCAGTGGACAGCGGATGCTGCGGGTGACAATCCAGGCGGCAGCGCCGCCAATTGCACTGGCAACTACACCCTGATCGCCTCCACCCAGGGCGTGATGGTGGTGCGCAAACAACTGGCCGAGAGCGTGCTCAAAATTGCCCCAGAAAAGCTGCGCGTCATCACGCCCGATGTCGGCGGCGGCTTTGGTGCCAAGGTGCAGGCCTACCCCGAATACGCGGTGCTGCTGTTCGCGGCCAAGTTGCTGCGCAAACCGGTGAAGTGGACCGCCACCCGGCTCGAATGCTTCCTCACCGACACACGCGGACGCGATTCCAAAATCAAGGCGGACATGGCGTTCGATCATGATGGCCGCATCCTCGGCATCCGCGCTGATGCTGCGGTTGGCATCGGTGCCTATACCTCAACCTATATCGCCATCGTCGCCACCAACAACACCAAGAATTGT
>JANOYK010000690.1:0-3757 GCA_031428855.1 Burkholderiales bacterium
CATCACCTACAGCGCCGCGCGCGCCAATCTCGCCAGCAGCATGGATCGTGTCTGCAACGACCACGAGCCGCTCATCATCACACGCAATGGCGAACAATCGGTGGTGATGCTCTCACTTGAAGACTTCAAATCACTGGAAGAAACTGCCTACCTGCTGCGCAGTCCGGCCAATGCCAGGCGGCTGCTCTCCGCAGTCGAAGCACTTGGACGCGGCAAAGGCAAAGCGCGAAAGCTCGCCGCGTGAAGCTGATTTTTGCCGAGCAGGCGTGGGAGGATTACCTCTACCGGCAGCGGCAAGACAAGCACATGGTCAAGCGCATCAACGAACTGATTGCCAGTACCGCGCGCGAGCCTTTTACCGGCATCGGCAAGCCCGAGCCGCTAAAACACGCGCTGGCAGGCTTCTGGTCGCGGCGCATCAACGATGAGCACCGCATGGTCTACAAGTCCGGGAAGGGCGCGCTGCTGATTGCGCAGTTGCGGTATCACTACTGAGCGCAAAATGCTACTGCCGAGAAGTGGCCCTGACATTGCGATGCAGCACTGCGCGCCATCGGATTTCAAGCGGCGCGCCTACGCGCCACAGCCGGGACGATCTGCCGTGCTGGTTTGCGCTTCCGGGCTGCTTGCGAAATCTCTGCCGGCACGGGAGCCTGATCGAGCATGGCAAGCAGGCCGTTCAGCGCGGCCGAGGCGGTGCCGTGCCAGATTAAGTGGGTGCGGTTTTTTCTGAGGCGTTCCGGGAGTTCATGCTGGCGCACGTCGATCGAGGAGCGCAGCGTCATCAGCACCGAGCGCGGCACGATCGCCACGCCGGTGCCGGCGGCCACGCACGCGATGATGGCTTGATAGGACGCGAACTCCAGGATCCGCCCAGGCATCACCTTGGCGCGGCCGATCCAGTCTTCGAGCAGCTTGCGGTATGAGCAGCCACTGGCAAAGGCGATCAGGGTGCACGGGCCAAGGTCGTCAGGGTGGCTGACCGGCTGACTTTCCTTGCCCGAGATCAGCACCAGTTCTTCGTCAAATACCGGAAGGGCATTGAGGCCTGGCGCGGTGAAGGGCTCGGACACGAACGCCGCCTCAACTTCAAAATCGGCCACCCGCTTGACCAGCGCAGCGCTGGTGCCGGTCGCCAGTTCAATCGTCACGTTCGGGTAGGTGCGGTGGTAGCGTGACAGCAGAGCGGGCAGACGCGTGCCGGCGGTGCTCTCAAGCGACCCCAGGCGAAACGTGCCGCAGGGCCGGCCGGCGCGCAGGGTCGCATCGGTTTCGTCGGCCAGCCGCAACAGGCGATGCGCGTATTGCAGCAGCACCTGGCCTTCTTGCGTGAGGGCCAGCGTGCGCCCATGGCGCCGGAACAGCGCCACGCCGAGGCGCGATTCGAGCTGCTTGATGCGCGTCGTCACGTTCGACTGCACGCGATGCAGCACGCCGGAGGCCTTGACGATGCCGCCTTCCTTGACGACGGCGCAAAAGATGTCGAGCGAGTCGAGATCAATGGTTCTCATATGCGGAAGGATTGTTCTCAATAATTCATTTGCAGGGAGCAGTATAAAACGCTCTAATCGTTTTTGAAATGACGGCGCGCCGACTCTCCCCACCGCAGCAGGCGGCCATCGTGCTTGCGGGATTCCTGTCCCTGGTGGTGGCGATGGGCATCGGCCGCTTCGCCTTCACCCCGATGCTGCCGCTGATGCAACGCGACGGCTTGATCGGTACGTCTGCTGGTGCCTTGCTGGCGTCGGCCAATTACGCCGGTTACTTCGCCGGTGCGATGTGCGCGGCACACATCCGCCTGCCAGCGCCGAACCTGATGCGGGGCAGCCTGGTCCCGATTGTGATTTTCACGGCGGCGATGGGGCTATTGGCGCACCTGCCGCTATGGCTGGCGCTGCGTTTCGCCGCAGGCGTGCTCAGCGCGTGGGTCTTGGTAGGCACCAGTGCATGGTGCCTGGCGCAACTGGCCGCATCGGACAAAGCGGCGGGCAGTCCGGTGCTGGCCGGCCTGGTGTACGCGGGCGTTGGCGCGGGAATCGCGATTGCCGGCGTACTGTGCCTGGCGTTCGCCGGCACCTCCACGCCGGCATCGTCGCTATGGCAATACCTGGGTGCGATTGCCGGCGTGTTCACCTTGATGGTGTTTGGTTTGGTCTGGTGGGCGGGTGCCGGGGCAGCAGGAACGCCGGTGCCGCCGGCGGCGAATGCGATAGCACCCGCCACGAGCGACCGCGGTTTGATCGTTTGTTACGGCTGCTTCGGCTTCGGCTACATCCTGCCCGCCACCTTCATCCCGGTGCTCGGCCGCATGGTGATCGACGATCCGGTGCTGTTCGGCTGGGCCTGGCCTGTCTTCGGCGTGACCGGGGCGCTCTCTACGATTCTGGCCAGTGTATTTCTGAACCGGATGTCACGCGTCGCGGTGATGTCGCGCTGTCACTTCGTCATGGCCATCGGCGCCGGGCTACCGGCATTCTCGCCATCTCTGCCGGCATTGCTGGTCTCCGCCGTCTGCGTTGGCGGCACCTTCATGGTCATCACCATGGCCGGTTACCAGGAAGCGCGAGTCCGGGGCGGCAGCAATCCAACCAGACTGATGGGTCTGATGACCTCGGCATTCGCCATCGGACAAATCGCCGGGCCGCTGTTTTCGGCACTGCTTGCCTGGAGCACCGTGATTGACGACAAGCTGAGCCTGCGGGCGGGGCTTCTGGCTGCCAGCGTGGTGCTGGCCGTCAGCGGCATCTGGCTGCGGCGCGCGGCGCAATCGAACTCGACTGCACAAGGAGCACAAGCATGAATGTTCAAGCTATTGCCAATATCGCCCAGGGCTTCTCGACGCCGGCTGGCGACCGCCTACCGCTCATGCCCATGAAGGACATGACCACCGCGCAACGCGACGCCGCACAGGCATTGATTGATGGTCCGCGCAAGGCGGTGTTTGGCCCCTTCATTCCCCTGCTGCGCAGCCCGGTGCTGATGGAGCGCGTCGGCAAACTGGGCGAGTACCTGCGCTTCGAGAGCGTGCTGGACGTGCGCATTCGCGAGCTTGCTACTTGCATGGCGGCTCGCCATGTCACCAACCAGTTCGAGTGGTTGATGCATGCACCCCTGGCGCTCAAGGCGGGCGTGGATCGCACTGTGATTGACGATATCGCCAGCGGACGCCGTCCACGCGGGATGAAAGCCGATGAAACTACGGCTTTTGATTTTGTGAGCGAAATGCTGCAAAACAACGGTGTGAGCACGGCCAGCTTCGTTGAAGCGAAGGCCGCATTCGGTGAGCAAGGCGTGGTCGAACTGGCGACCTTGACCGGTTACTTCGTCATGGTGTCCTGGGTGATGAACGTGGCGCGCACCCCGTTCGCCGGTACGGGCGATACGCCGTCACTGACGCCGTTTCCGGCGTAGAGCAGCGCACCCACGCAATCGCGAGTGCCCTTGCGACAAGCGGCATTGCCGCAGTAGTCGCAATGCAGCGGGGTCTTGCTGAGGGATGTGCTCCACGGTCAAGGGGGCCTCGCATTAACTTGCGCTCTGCCGAAACCGTTGGCAGGTGCGGTTCATTGACATAAGAGGCCCGAAACCCTTGATGGAAGCGGCTCTCAGACCATCTCAATCCGGAATAATTGGCTTGGTGCTCGCGGCAATGGGCGAATTCTTGTCGAGATCGGCAAACCTTTCACGAATCCGTAGCGCCAGATCCGACGCTTCTGCCGCCAGCGCTTGATTCTCCGGCGGATAGAGCCTCGCGAGT
>JANOYK010000691.1:0-2588 GCA_031428855.1 Burkholderiales bacterium
TTGGAGACGGCAATGCGTAAGGCACCTGAGATTGAACTGGACGTCGCACAGCAGAAAGAGCTGATGAATCTGGCGCACTCGAACACCACGGAAGTACGGCTGGCGCGCCGCGCCGGACGGCTACACCATCACGCTATCCACCAGCGCCGTGCATGCGACCAACCCGGCGCTCTACGCCAAATTGCCGTTTGACACCCTCAAAGATTTCAGCCACATCACGCTCCTCGCCACGGCACCCAACATGCTGGTGGTCCATCCAAAAATTCCGGCCCGCAACATGGCCGAGCTGATTGCCTACGCCCGCGCCAACCCGGGCAAGCTGACTTACATGTCGGCCGGTTCCGGCACTTCGCCACACATGGCCGGGGCGCTGCTGCAGTCGATGGACGGCATCGACATCTTGCATGTGCCTTACAATAACATCAGTCAGGGCTTGGCCGACCTGTTCGGCGGGCAGGTGTCGATGACCTTCTATCACGTGCCGGTGATCTATCCCCACGTCAAGGACGGCAAGGTGCGCGCCCTTGGTGTCGCCACGAGCGAGCGCAGCCCGATTGCGCCCGAGGTACCGCCGATTGCCGACACCGTGCCCGGCTACGACATCAAGCCGTGGTGGGGCGTCAGCGGCCCGGCCGGCATGCCGCAGGAGGTGGTGGACAAACTCTTTAACGCCACTCACGCGATTCTCAAAGACAACGACACCAAGCAGCGTTATGCCACCATAGGACTGGACGCCCCCCTCATGAGCGTGAAGCAATTCAACGACTTCACCGCTTCCGAACTGGTCAAGTGGGGCAAAATTGTCCGGGATTCCGGGGCGAAGGTGGAGTGACAGCACGTCCAACCGGAGGTCATCCTCCGCCGCTGCATCGAGATCACTGCAAAACAACTCACGATACGCCTCGCGCCGCCCCAGCGAAATCATCAGTCGCGGCACCGCAGCGGCATCCGGCAGCGTCAGTAGCAGATCCACATGGTTGGTCATCAACACATAGAGGCGTGTAACTGTGTCTCTGTGGCGTTGACTGCGGCGTTGACTGCGGCGCTGACTGTTCTTGCCTGCGACGCCATTGCGGGCGTATGATGATCCGGCAGGGGAAACCAGCGCTGTTTGGGCACAGCACCAACAACGCGCCATTGCTTGGAGGCCATATGTTTCATCATCGCTTGCTGCTCACTTGTCTGACTGCATTCGCACTGGCCGCTGCGCCGCCCTTAGTCAATGCCGCCGCGCCCGCCGCCGCTGCCAGCCCCAATACACCCGCCCCCGCCGCCAGCGCCACCGAGGCCGAACAGCGCGCCGCGCAAACCATGCTGGCCGCGCTCGACAACGTCGTCAAACTCAAAATCACGGCGCTGCAAAACGCGCGCTCGGGCCGCACGCTCGGGCGCGAGCGCGAAGGCAGCGGCGTGCTGCTGGCCGAGTCGGGTCTGGTGCTGACCATCGGCTATCTGATTCTTGAAGCCGATTCGATTGAATTGACCGACCACACCGGGCGCATCGTGTCGGGCAATGTCGCCGCCTACGATCATGCATCCGGTTTCGGCCTCATCAAACCGGCGGTGGCGCTCGGCGTCAAGGGCATCGTCATCGGCTCGTCGGGTGACATCAATGAAGACGACAAGCTGATTTTTGCCACCCACGGTGGCAAGGAAGGCGCGAGTCTCGCCACGGTGGCGTCGAAGCGGCGCTTCGCCGGCTATTGGGAATACCTGATCGACGATGCGATTTTCACGGTGCCGCCGCGCGGTGACCATTCGGGCGCGGCGCTGATTAACCGCGAGGGCAAGCTGGTCGGCATCGGCTCGCTGATCGTGGCCGACGCTGCCATCCCGAACCGGCGCTCGCCCGGCCACATGTTTGTGCCGGTCGATCTGCTCAAGCCGATCATGGGCGAGCTGGCGCGTACGGGACGCTCGACTGAATCCAAACGCCCGTGGATCGGCATGTCCACCCAGGAAGTAGACGGGCGGCTGCATGTGATCCGGGTGCAGGAAGACACGCCTGCCGCGCAAGCCGGCCTCAAACCGGGTGACATTGTGTTGTCGATCAAGGGCGAAGCGGTCAAAACGCTGGAAGCGTTTTACAACAAGCTCTGGAGCGGCGGCAAGGCTGGTGATGCGATTCCGCTCAAGGTGCTGCAAGGCACCGATGTGCGCGAGATTGAAGTGCGGTCAATTGACCGGATGGAATTCGTGCGCACCAAGCAGGCGCTCTGACCCAGGCAAGCGCTCTGACCCACTCCAGCGCGCCGGCCCGGCGGTGCGCTGACCGTCCGTGACAGATCGGTCAGACGCTGCCACTGCGTCTCTGGCTCTGGATCGAACACGATGGCGGCAGACGCGGGCAGCACGGCCCAGCCGCCGATGGCGATTTCGCGCTCCAGTTGGCCCGGTGCCCAGCCTGCGTAGCCGGCAAACACCTTGACCTCCCGTTCCGGATGCGCCAACACCATGTCGCGCACCCGCGCGAGGCCCGCCGCGAGCGTGAGGCCCGGCAGCACGGCGATGGATCCCGCCGCATCAGGTGCGTTTGACACTGCGGGTGATGGCCCGGCAGCGAACAGCCCGCGCGGCGTCAGCGGCCC
>JANOYK010000692.1:0-2504 GCA_031428855.1 Burkholderiales bacterium
GACGGCGCAAAAGTGCTGGCCAGCGCCTCGACCAATGAGGCCGAAGTGCGCAAAGACCTGCCTAAAGGCGGTAACGCTGCCGCTGCCGCATTTGTGGGCAAGCGCATTGCCGAAAAGGCCAAGGCCGCTGGCGTTATTGAAGTGGCATTTGACCGCTCCGGGTTTGCCTATCATGGCCGCGTCAAGGCGCTGGCTGAAGCCGCGCGCGAAGCCGGTCTCAAGTTTTAAAGCGGTTTTAACTGCGCATCCAATACGGGACGGGTAAAAAATGGGAAGAATGCAAAAAGTCCAGGCTGGCGCGGAAGCGCGTGATGATGGCCTGAAGGAAAAAATGATCGCGGTCAACCGCGTCACCAAGGTGGTCAAGGGCGGCCGGATCCTCGGCTTCGCTGCGCTGACCGTGGTTGGTGATGGTGATGGCCGGATCGGCATGGGCAAGGGCAAGTCGCGCGAAGTGCCGGTCGCGGTGCAAAAAGCGATGGAAGAAGCGCGCCGCAAGATGGTCAAGATTCAGCTCAAGAACGGCACCTTGCAGCATGCCGTCATGGGCCGTCATGGCGCAGCCAAAGTGTTTATGCAGCCCGCCACCGAAGGTACCGGCATCATCGCTGGCGGTCCGATGCGCGCGGTGTTTGACGTGCTGGGCGTGACCAATGTGCTGGCCAAATGCCACGGCTCGACCAACCCGTATAACGTCGTGCGCGCCACGCTCAATGGTTTGACCGCGATGACGACGCCTGCCGAAATTGCTGCCAAGCGCGGCAAGTCGATCGAAGAAGTTCTCGGCGCTTGATTGGATACGACATGGCAGACAAGAAAACTTTCAAAGTGACGCTGGTTAAGAGCCCGGCTGGCACCAGCGAGCAGCACCGCGCCACGGTGCGTGGCTTGGGTTTGCGGCGGGTTAACTCGTCGCGCGTGCTCGAAGACACGCCTGCCGTGCGCGGCATGGTGAACAAGGTGTATTACCTGGTCAAGGCCGAACCGGTCTAACCCACTAGGAATCGATATGGAACTGAACACGATCAAGCCCGCCGCTGGCGCAAAAAAAGCACGGCGGCGTGTTGGGCGCGGCATTGGCTCCGGCATTGGCAAGACTGCAGGGCGCGGCCACAAGGGACAGAAGTCCCGTTCAGGCGGCTTTCATAAAGTCGGCTTTGAAGGCGGTCAAATGCCGCTGCAGCGCCGCCTGCCCAAGCGCGGGTTTTTCTCGTTGACGCGCGAGTTCATGGCGCAAATCAATTTGTATGACCTTGAGAAAATGGCTGACACCGAGATCACGCTCGACACCCTCAAGGCGGCTGGCGTCGTGCCGTCGCTGAGCCTGCGTGCCAAGGTGATTTTGTCGGGCAAACTCACGCGCAAGGTGCAGTTGACCGGCGTTGGCGCGACCAAGGGTGCCAAGGCAGCGATTGAAGCAGCCGGCGGCACGGTCGCCTGATTCGCGCGCACTGATCAAGCAACAAGTAACTCACTACACAGACAGGAACCGGGACGGTGGCAACCAGCGCAATGGCAGTAGCCAAATCAGGCAAGTTCGGCGATTTGAAGCGCCGCCTTGTCTTTTTGGTGCTCGCCATCATTGTTTACCGCATTGGCGCGCACATTCCGGTTCCCGGCATTGACCCGGTGCAGTTGGCTGATTTGTTTAAGCAGGCCAAGGGCGGCATCCTCGACATGTTCAACATGTTCTCGGGCGGGGCGTTGTCGCGCTTTACCATTTTTGCGCTAGGCATCATGCCCTACATCTCTTCCTCGATCATCATGCAGCTCCTGACGGTGGTGTACGCGCCGCTCGAAGCGCTGAAAAAAGAGGGCGAAGCCGGACGCCGCAAGATTACCCAGTACACGCGCTACGCGACGGTGTTTTTGGCGCTGTTCCAGGCAGTCGGCATTTCCATCGCGCTTGAATCTCAGGCGGGTTTGGTGCTGGAGCCGGGGTTGATGTTCCGCTTTGTCACCGTCGCCACGCTGGTCACAGGCACCATGTTCCTGATGTGGCTCGGCGAGCAGATCACCGAGCGCGGTTTGGGCAACGGCATCTCGATGATTATTTTTGCCGGCATTGCAGCGGGTCTGCCCAGCGCCATTGGCGGACTGCTCGAATTGGTGCGCACCCAGGCGATGAACCCGCTCACGGCCATCTTCATCGTGGTGCTGGTGGCCGCGGTGACCTACATTGTGGTGTTTGTCGAGCGCGGCCAGCGCAAGATTCTGGTCAATTACGCCAAGCAGCAAAAAGGCAACCGCCTCTACGCCGGCCAGTCGTCGCATCTGCCGCTCAAACTGAACATGTCGGGCGTGATCCCGCCGATTTTTGCGTCGTCCATTATTTTGTTCCCGGCCACGATCACCAGCTGGTTCTCGTCAGGCGACCAGATGCGCTGGCTCAAAGACATTGCCGGCACGCTGACGCCGGGCCAGCCGATTTACGTCATGCTGTACGCGTCCGCAATCGTGTTTTTCTGCTTTTTCTATACTGCGCTGGTGTTCAACAGCAAAGA
>JANOYK010000693.1:0-7716 GCA_031428855.1 Burkholderiales bacterium
CAGCACATCACATCGCACAAAGCACACGGTTTGAAAACAGTCACGCTGATATTTATGACCGATTGCTGCTGGGTGCCGCCGCATCAGAAAATCGCATACTGCTGACGCGCGATGCAGCGCTGCTGGCGCTGGCAAAAAAAGTGCGTCTGGGATTTGTTGCCGAAGGCTGAGCCGCATTGCGCGCCAAGCGCTGGCGCGAAGTTTCGGTGAGCGGCTACGCCAGGGTGCGTGCCATCAAGCCGGCACCGCCGCCGGGGGCAAACCCCACCACCAGGCGCACCGGATTATCCGGCCACGCCGCCACCTGAACTGCCGCTGGCAGGCTCGATCCTGCCAGGATCGCCTCCTCACTCAAGAATTGCCAGGACGCGCCGTAATCCCCTATAGCAGGCGGCATCGTCATGCTTTTTTGCATGTTGTCACAACTATCACAGGCACGCACCGGCAAGCCGCACACCATCGTGCAAGCCGGTTCACCGGGGATGCGAAATGAAAATATTGGTAGTGGACGACTCGGCGACCATGCGCGCTGCCCTGGCCAAAATGCTGGCCAGAATGGGCCACGAAGCGCTGACCGCCGACTGCGGCGCGCAGGCAATCCGGCTGTATCAAAGTGAGCCGCCCGATCTGGTGCTGCTCGATGTGCAAATGCCCGGCATCAGCGGCTTTGAAGTGGCGGAGCGCTTGCGCACGCTGCACCCGGGGGCATGGGTGCCGCTCATTTTTCTGTCGTCCCAGGAAGACGACGAGGACATTGAGCAGGGCATCGCCGCCGGTGGCGACGATTACCTGATTAAACCGGTCAGCAACGTCGTGTTGAATGCCAAAATTCGCGCGATGCAGCGCATCGTCGGCATGCGCTCACGCCTGCTCGCACTCGGCAACGAACTCACCGCCGCCAACCACGCGCTGGTCAAGCTCTCGCAGCAAGACGGACTCACCGGCCTGGCCAACCGCCGCCATTTTGACGCCACCCTGCTCGCCGAAATGGAGCGCGCCCAGCGCACCGGCGAGCCGCTCTCGGTCGTGCTGTGCGATGTCGACCACTTCAAACTGTTCAACGACCACTACGGGCATCTGGCCGGCGATGACTGTCTCAAGGCGGTCGCCGCTGCGATTCAGTCATCGTGCCAGCGCCCCGCCGACCTGGCGGCACGCTATGGCGGCGAAGAGTTTGTCATGGTGCTGCCGCATACGCCGCCGGCCGGCGCATTGCGCGTGGCCGAAACCCTGCTGCACGCGCTGGCAGCGCGCGCCCTGCCTCACGCCCGTTCAAGCACCGCAGCGCATGTGACGCTGAGCGCCGGCATCGCCACATTTGACCCGCGCCAGGGCATCAACCCGGCGCACTTGATCGCGCGCGCCGATGGCGCGCTCTATCAAGCCAAATCCGGCGGGCGCAACCGCTGTGTGATGCCCGAACAATGTATGGCGGAAGACGGGTGCCCGCCCCAAGACGGATGCATGCCGGACGCCGCCCAGCCTCACCCGGTGATGCTGGCGCACGAAACCGAGAGCACGCTGCTGCATTAAAAACGCCGGCAGCGAGATGCCGGATCAATTCAGGCGTTGCGCCACGCAACGCCTGAATTGAGATCATCGCCACGAATCTGAACCACGCTCGGTATGGCTCCGCGTGACGCGGCGAAGATCGCGCCAAAATCAAGATCGTTGGTCAGCAAGACAAACTTGCCAGCGATGGCCCGCGCCATGATTTCGGCATCCGGGGCGGTCACCGCACCGTTGGTTGACCAGTGCCAAGTTTGAATCCCTGCAGCCGCCAGCGTTTCCACCCAGCGCGGCGCAAGACTCGTCTCGGTGTCCGCTTCACGCAGGTGCCAGCACAACCTCACGCTTTTGGGCCAGCCACGCGGCGTAGCGCAGCGCGTGGAGAATGTCTTTACGCTCCAGATAGGGATAGTCTAAGCCGCGTACTGACTGCTCTTCACCATGCAGTGACCAACATCTGGAACAGGAATCCATCATGAACCCCGTCATTCACCGCCAGACCCTGGGCGATGTATTGCGCCGCACCGCACAGCGCCTCCCCGCCAAGACCGCCGTCATCTGTGGCGATACGGAGTGGACCTATGCCGAATTCGACACGTTGGTCTCGCGGCTGGCGGCGGGTCTGGCGCAAATGGGGGTGGCGCAGGGCGAACCGGTGGCGGTGCTCGCGCGCAATTCGCACGGATTTGCCGCGCTGCGCTTTGCACTCGCCCGTCTTGGTGCGGTGCTGGTGCCCATCAACTTCATGCTCAAAGCTGAGGAAGTGGCGTATATCCTGCGCCACGCGGGAGCCAAAACATTGGCGACCGACAGCGGGCTGGCCGGACTCGCGCGCGCCGCCGCAGCGATTGAAACGAGTGTGCGTGAATTCATCTGGCTGCCCTCGGAAGACCCCAGCGAGCCCGCAGAAGGCATGCACCGCTTCGATGTGTTGTCCGCGTGCGCGGCGGCAATGCCCGCCGTCACGCTGGCCGGCACCGACCTCGCACAAATCGTCTACACCAGCGGCACGGAATCGACTCCCAAGGGAGCGATGCTGACGCACGACGCCGTGCTCTGGCAGTACGTGAGTTGTGTGGTGGACGCCGAAATCGCCGCCGAAGATTTGGCCTTGCATGCGTTGCCGCTGTACCACTGCGCGCAGCTTGATGTTTTTTTCGGCCCGGCCATTTTTGTTGGCAGCACCAATGTCATCACCGCCAAACCAGTGCCCGGCAACCTGCTGGCGCTGATGGAAAAGTTCAGCATCACTAGCTTCTTCGCGCCACCCACGGTGTGGATCGCCTTGCTGCGCTCGCCCTTGCTCGACCCGGAAAAAATCGCCAGTCTGGCCAAGGGCTATTACGGCGCATCCATCATGCCGGTCGAGGTATTGCGGGAACTTGCGGCGCGCCTGCCCGGGGTGCGGCTGTGGAATCTCTACGGCCAGACCGAGATCGCACCGCTCGCCACCATGCTGGGGCCCGAGGACCAATTGCGCAAACCCGGCTCCTGCGGCCGCGCCGTGCTCAATGTCGAGACGCGCGTGGTGGACGACCGGATGCATGACGTGCAACCGGGCGGTGAGGTGGGCGAGATCGTGCACCGCTCACCGCACCTGATGCTGGGCTACTTCCACGACGATGAGCGCACCTGCGCGTCGTTCGAAGGCGACTGGTTCCACAGCGGCGATCTGGCGACAATCGACGATGAGGGCTACATCACGGTGGTGGACCGCAAGAAGGACATGATCAAGACCGGTGGCGAAAATGTCGCCAGCCGCGAGGTCGAAGAGATGATCTACCGGCTGCCCCAGGTCAGCGAAGTGGCCGTGATCGGCCTGCCCGATCCGCGCTGGGTCGAAGCCGTCACTGCGGTGATCGTTCTCAAGGCCGGGCAATCACTCGCCGAAGCCGATGTGATCACGCATTGCAATGCGCACATGGCCGGCTTCAAGAGCCCCAAACGGGTGGTGTTCACCGATGCCCTGCCCAAAAACCCGAGCGGCAAATTGCTCAAGCGGGAATTGCGGCTCAGTTACGCCAAAGCCGCATGAGTTGTTTACGCCCGGCGTGGAGACTTGTGTGCGTGTCTAAAACGGATCAAACACGCGCGCACCCGTTGGCGCAAAGTGTTTGACATTGCGAGTTACAACCGTGAGGTTGTGACAAAGCGCCGTCGCAGCAATCAGGTTGTCGATGCCTTGGTTGCCGGTCTGCACGCAAAGCCGCCCCCACATTTTGGCGATGGCGGGCGTCACCGGCAGGATGCAATGACCAAACTGCGCCTCAGTCTGCGCCAGCCACTGCGTCAATTTGGCGGCGAACGCAGGATCAGTTTTACGCTGCCGCTCAATCCCAGCCTCAATCTCGCCGAGCGTCAGCACGCTGATGTACACCGGCTCGGCGGCTTGCGATTTCAGATACGCCACCACCTTTGGATGGGGCTTGGGCTTGCGAAGCTCCGACAACACAACGGTGTCGAGCAGAATCATGAGAACGCAACGTCGCGCGGTTCCAATGTCAGACGTGCCGGGGTGCCGGTACTGGATTTGGTTTGAGTCTTGGCCTTCGCCCCTTTGGGCATCGCCAGCAAATGCTCCACCAGATTGGCCGGCGCTGCCGCGCGCTTGGACACCCCGCGCGCAGCACCGCACTGCAACGCGTCGAACTCCTGCTCGGACACCACCACCACGGCCCGCTTGCCATGCTTGGTCACATGCTGTGGCACCCCGCGCAGCGCGTTGTTGACCACCTCGCTAAATTGCGCTTTGGCGTCTTGCAAGCGCCAGGCAAAGTGGCCGGGCTGAGTTGAAGCGGGTTGCATTTTTATCTGACCACATTATTTGACTAGTTTTATTTTACACAACGACGGGGCGTTATGCCTGCCTCGCTGCTCTCGATCAGCAACCGCGTTTTAGCGGCATTTGTGTTTGTGATGTAGATAAACTGCGTCACTTCCTGACAGCCAGACGCGCAGACGTATAGGAATGCCATGACCGCCCTGACTGCATCGCACCGCCAAAAAGTGATCGAACGCCTGCGCGCGCGCCAAACTGGCGGCGGCTTATACGCAGGCCGCGATTGAAGCGGGAGATCAGGCCGCGCTGCTGCTCGCGCTGCGCACCGTGGCCGAAGCGCGCGGCGGGCATGAGCATGATCGCCGCCAAGACCGGCCTAAAGCGCGAAAGTGTTTCGCGTGCGCTCTCCGCATCCGGCAATTCACGGCTGTCAAGCCTCAGCGCAATATTGGAAGCAGCGGGTTTGCAGATCGCGGTCAGGGCGGTTTGATCCCAGAGTTGCCGCACGCCACTCACCGGAGAGCGGCTCTGGCGGCGGATTTCAGTGTTTCAAAAAAACGTGCCTGACCCGTTTGATTCCTGCGTTTGATTCCTGATGCCTTCGCAATCCATCCTCTCGGCGTCCATGACTTCCGATGACGAAGCTTTTTTCAAGACCCTGGGAGCGCGCGTCGCCGAACTGCGCCGCGAACAGACCTGCGGCAGACCACATGGTGCGCATGATGGGCAGGGAGTCAGGTGGTGAAGACATGGGAATGATGGCTGCCTCAATTCCAGTTAATGCTGTTGCGCCAACTGCAACAGTTGGACATGTGCCCGCCGCTTGTCACCGCGTTTGAGAAGCGATGCAAAGCCTTTGTCGAGCGTGGCCAGCACCATCCGGCCCTGCACCGCCAGCCCCAGCAGATAGGCATCGTTGATCTGATTGTGCCCCTGCACCTGCATGGCGTCCAACGCCAGTTCGGCCGGCATGCCAGTTCCCACAAAATGCCAGTGCGGATGCGCCTTAAGCTGCCGCAACAGATCCAGCGCGTGCGGCCACGTCAATGGATTATCTGTCGCCGACGGATGGCACAGAATCCGCAGCAGTCCCAACTCGGTCAACGGCGTAGTACACCAGCCTTGTTTCGATGATGCCGCAAACCAGGCCTGCGCCGCACCGTGATGCACATGCCCGCTCGATACCAGCGCGATCAGCAAATTGACATCCGGCAGCCACTTCAAGGCCAATCCTCCAGCCCGCGCCGCACATCTTCCGAGGTGATTTTGCGCGAGCCGGGCTGCGCCTGGATCACCGGCAAGCCATTTACATAGGCGATCTGCGCCCGCGCGTTGGCCCCTTTTCGCACCAGATCGGATACCGCTTTGCCAAAGCGCATCTTGCGCGCGGCAGCATACGCCTGCGCAGCGGCAAACGCATCGTCGTCCAAAGTCAGTGTAGTTCTTGACATGTGATGCACCTTTTTGATGATGATGCGAAATTATAGATCATGCATCTTCATCATGAAAACCGCACAGCAAGCCGGTTCCAGTTGGTTCGATTCCGGAACGGCGCATGCCGCTAACCGGAAAGCGGTTCTGGGAGCGGCTTCAAGTGTCCAACTGGATGAAATCGTTGGTGAATGCGGCTCAACCAACCACGAGGCAACCACGCTAACCCATCGGCAATATGCGCAAACCCGTTCGCACAAGATCAACCGTGACGAGCGCGCCCGCCCGCAACTCCGCCTCCAATTGCCGCAGAGCCGCGATCACCTTTGCGCCAATCGCATTGGGGTTGAGATCATCACCACGAATTTGAACGACGCTCGGTTTGGCCCCGCTCGAAGCAGCGAGAACCGCGCCAAAATCCAGGTCGTTAGTCAGCGCCACACAGTTTTCGGCAATAGCCCCGTCATGCACAACCTCACGCTCTTCGGCCAGCCACGCGGCATAGCGCAGCGCCTGGAGAACGTCTTCACGCTCCAGATAGGGATAGTCAGCTAGCAACTCGTCAATGCTGCGCCCGATGCCAATCTGCCCAACGATCATCCCGACCGTCACCCGCATATTGCGGATGCAGGCCTTGCCGCCCATTTGTGCAGGGTTTTGCGTGATGCGTTCAAACGTGGACATGGCGTCACCGAAAAAGGCCGTGTAGAGCGCCACTGATAGGGCAAAGGTGCGAGCCGCGATTGAAGTCAGCACTCAGGGCCACGGCAGATCCCGCTGCGTATCGCGGTAGAAGTGCGCGGCAGAATTGCGGATGTTGATCAGGACGGATTGATTCTGAAATCGCAACATGCCGCTGATCGAAGAGTGGCTATGGTAGCGAGTTTCAGGAGTTCATCTGGCTGAAATCGTTGGTGGAAGCGGATTGCAGAG
Source organism: Burkholderiales bacterium (assembly GCA_031428855.1). Lineage (GTDB taxonomy): Bacteria > Pseudomonadota > Gammaproteobacteria > Burkholderiales > JAEUOS01 > CANJDH01. Next base: position 6,653 of record JANOYK010000693.1, read on the forward strand.
ATTTAATAACTTCAAATCGTGCCTGAACCGTTTGATTCGCGGCGAATTTATTTCGACGCTGGCCCCATTGATTTCCTGATCCTTTCGGTTTGATTTTTGATTCGATAATTCATGCACGTACAAGTGCTTCGAGCCTTTTGAGCACCCGCTTTAAGTCCGATGCATCTCTCAGACTCAATTCAACGCACGCATCATGCCCCACAGTCGCCTTCTTAATTCCCCCCCCAATTCCAGCGGCATTCTGATCCGCCCATTGCTTATGATCAAGGCGCATTGAAACAACGGCAAGGCTGATAGGCCGCCGATAAAATACGCCGCAACTCAGGTATCGGTGCCAACAATTGCGTCATAAGCGTTCAGGACGTTACTTCTTCGCGGGCATCATGTCCGTAATCGTCCCCAGCGCCACCTCGGCCGCAAAGAACGGCGTCTCCGACAAGGTTGGATGTGGGTGGATGGTGAGTGCGATGTCTTCGAGGTCGGAGCCCATCTCCAGCGCAAGGGTCATCTCGGCGATCAGTTCGCCCGCGTTCGGGCCGACGATGCCGGCGCCGAGGATGCGTTTGGTTTTGGGGTCGTAGATCAGCTTGGTTACGCCTTCGGTGCGGTCGATCGAGATCGCGCGGCCGGAGGCAGCCCAGGGGAAGCTTGCTGCTTTGTATTCGATGCCGTCTTGCTTGGCCTGCGTTTCGGTCAGGCCCATCCAGGCGATTTCGGGGTCGGTGTAGGCGACTGAGGGTACGGTGAGCGCGTCGAAACCAACCTTGTGGCCGTCGATGGTCTCTGCCGCAATCTTGGCTTCGTAGGTGGCCTTGTGGGCAAGCATCGGTTCGCCGCAGATGTCGCCGATGGCAAAGATGTGCGGCACGTTGGTGCGTTGCTGTTTGTCGACCGGGATGTAGCCGCGCTCGTTGACGGTGACGCCTGCGGCTTCTGCGCCGATCTCTTGGCCATTGGGGCGGCGGCCGACGCAGAGCAGCACGCGGTCGAACATTTGCTGGTTCGGTTGCGGGGCGGGCTGGCCGTCTGCACCCTCGAAGGTGGCGAGCAGGCCTTCGGGTTTG
>JANOYK010000694.1:0-2822 GCA_031428855.1 Burkholderiales bacterium
GCGATTAAAACGCCGCGCCTTCGTCATCGTCCTCTCCAACCTGCGCGACGAAGACGACGACGTGCTGCGGCCAGCGCTGCATCTGCTGCGTCAACGCCACTTGGTGCTGTTCGCATCCTTGCGCGAGCCCTCGCTGGAGCAAGCCCTGATGCAGCGCGTCACTGGCCTCGACAGCGCCCTCACCCACGCTGCGACCCAAGACTATCTGTACGAGCGCGCACGCGCGATCAAGCGCATAGAACACGGCGGTGCCATGACGCTGGATGTCGAACCGAAGCAACTGCCGATCGCGCTGGTGAACCGCTATCTGGAGATCAAGCGGGCTGGGCGCCTGTAGCGCCGGCGTTAGGTCCACTCAGTCAGTTTGTTGCCTTCTTTGTCGCTGAACGATCCAACCACAATCATGATGAGATCAATCAGTGCCCAGATACCAAGGCCGCCGAGAGTGAAGATTTGCAATACCGCCGTGCCAATTTTTCCCACATAGAAACGGTGGGCACCAAAGATTCCCAGAAAGAAACACAGCAAAAATGCGGGCAGAATGCGTTTGTCAGTCATTTTGAAGTTCCCTTTCTCGTTGTTTGCCGTCTAAAAAGTGATTGACCATCTTGGCAGTCTTCTGCGCGCAAAGCGGAGCGCAGCTTTCACATGCAGCGGCGCGGTACGCCCCCCGCCCGATGCTGCTGCCACTCCATATTTCAGTTCATTGCCGGTGATGCTAAATGGCCGTTTCTGTGCCGTGCCATCCCAATAATTAAAACCCTTGCTATGGTGAGTTTGCTCAAACTCGTCATGATCTCTCCTTGGCCGTTTCCGGGAATCGCGAGACCGGATGGTTCGCACCCCAAGCCATCATAGGCGTCGCGATTTGGTGACGCAATGACTAGTTTTGGCGTGGCTTGTGGTGTGTGCATCGCAGCACCGCCTAAAAACCATACAGCCGCGCCGGGTTATCCACCAACATTTTTTGCATCAAGGCAGCATCACCCACCCAGCCTGCGAGGCGGTTGAGCGCGTGTCCATCATCAACCGGATTGAATGGCTCGATCCGCTCAAGTGCATCGGCCGCATAGCGGTTTCCGCCAGGATGCGGCCAGTCGCTGCCCCACAGCATGCGCTCAGGATTGGCCCCGATGAGTGCCTTGACCAAGGGCGCCACATCGGCGCAATCGGGCAATTTGGATACGCGCTGTTGCGCCGACAACTTGACGTAAGCCTTGCCGGACGCGACCAACTCAAGCAATTGGGCGAAGCCGGTTTGCCCAACGCCCAGCTCCGCGCGGGCATGGCCGATGTGATCGACTACGAGCGGGGTCGCGAGCTTTTGGGCGACACCGTACACGCCTGCCAGCGTGGTCAGATTGGTGAAGGTCTGCACGTGCCAGCCGAGCGGAGCCACCCGGTTGGCGGTCCACGTCAAGGCGTCGCCTGCGGCCTTGGGATCGCTCACGCCGCCGGTTTCGAGGTTGACGCGCGCGCCGCGCATGCCGGCTGCGTGCATGTCCTGCAATTGGGCATCGGTGGTGTTTTTATCGATCACGGCGACGCCGCGCGCATTCGGGCCGATCTGGCGCACGGCATCGACGCTGCAGGCGTTGTTGGCACCGTAGGGGCTGGGATGGACGATGACGACGCGCGCAATGCCGAGCGCGCGGTGCAGCGCTTGCAATTGCGCAATCGACGCATCACCGGGCGTATAGGCACGGCCGGCCCAGTACGGATAACGCGCCGCCGGGCCGAACACGTGGGTGTGGCAGTCGCATGCGCCGGGCGGCACGGTGAACGCGGGGGCGGTGTGCTGCACGCCAAGAATCGCCCCGGCCTGGGCAGCGCCGCCGATTTTGCTGTTGCTTTCGCTCATCTCACACTTTCTCCAATTTTGCGTACGCCAGTGCCAGCCATTTCACGCCATTGCGTCCAAAGTTGACTTGCAAGCGGCCATCCTGCCCCGAGCCTTCGGCATCGACAATCACCCCGGTGCCGAACTTGGCATGCAATACGTTTTGTCCGATGCGCCAGCCAGTGTCACCCGGTGTTTTCAATGTGGCGTAGGCCGGTTTGGCCTCGGCCTTGAAGTCATCATCACCCGCCCACACGGCACCAAAGCGCGGCGTCAGCCACTTCAACCCCTGCTCCGGAATTTCGTTGAAGAACTGCGACTTGGTGTTGTAGCGGGTCTGGCCGTGCAGCATGCGCTGCTGCGAAAACGACAGATACAGCCGGTGGCGCGCGCGCGTGATCGCCACATACATCAGGCGGCGCTCTTCATCGATGCCGTCCAGCTCCTTGGTCGAGTTGTCGTGCGGAAACAGGCCTTCCTCCAATCCAGTGATGAACACCTGGTTGAATTCCAACCCCTTCGACGAATGCACGCTCATCATCTGCACGGCATCCTGGCCGGCCTCGGCCTGGTTGTCGCCTGCTTCGAGCGAGGCGTGCGTGAGAAACGCAATCAGGCTGTCTTCGTCTTCCTGAATGAAATTGGCCGCAGCGTTGAGCAGCTCTTCCAGATTTTCCAGCCGCTCCTGCCCTTCACGTTCCGCCTTGTAGTGTGCGCGCAGGCCCGAGTGGGTCAGCACGTGGTCGATGATTTCCTTTAACGGCAAATGCGCTGTCGCCTCGCGCATGCTGTCGATCAGCTTGTTGAACGACGCAAACGATTGCGCCGCCTTGCCCTGCGGCAACTGCCCCGCCGCGCGATAAAACGACACGCCCGCGCCGGCCCCCGGCAAGCTCTCGCCTTGGGTCATGTCGCGCGTCTTGGCGGCGTCGCTCAATTGCTCGAGCGAGCGCGCGCCGATGCCGCGCGCCGGAAAATTGAC
>JANOYK010000695.1:0-1578 GCA_031428855.1 Burkholderiales bacterium
GCGACGCAGTGCTCAGTGGGCCGCGTGTTCGTTGACCGCTGCATGGAACTGCTGCTGGAAAACCAGCTCGACACTGCCACCGCAAGCATGGCGAAAATGTATGCCAGCGACATCGAAAACCGCATCATCGACGAATGCCTGCAACTACACGGCGGCTACGGCTTCATGATGGAGTTTCCGATTGCACGCGCCTATGTGGACGCGCGCGTGCAGCGGATTTACGGCGGCACCAACGAGATCATGAAAGAAGTGATCTCGCGCTCGCTCGGGCTGAACAAGCAGTAAAAGCGGCAACCAACGGCAAAGCACGGCAGCGGGCTGGCCGCTCAGCCTTGCGCCGCCGCTTCGGCGAGCGCCGCCAGCGATGCTTGCACCAGCGCTTCGTTGCTGGCCAGAAGCTGCCGCGCTTGCGCGAAGCCCCCGGCATTGGCCAGCTTCTCGCACTCGCCAAACATTTCGCCCAGTGCTTGCCCGCCAAGCGTGAGGCTGCTGCCTTTCAGGCTGTGAGCGGCGAGCCGGATGGCGGCAGCGTCGGGCTCGCCGGTGCGCTCCAGTAAGGCGCGGAAGTCGTCAATGTTGCGCTCAAGCTGCGCCAGCATCGGGCCGTACACATCTTCACCGGCCTCTTTTGACAGCACCAGAATATCGGCGATGCGTTCCGGGTCGATCAAACCGGCAGCGGGTGGCGTGATGATGGGCGCAGCCGGCGCGGCGGCCGCTGTGGACATCGGCATTGGCATCGGCATCGACATCGGGGGCGAGGGCGGAAGTGTGGCGGAGACCGGGGCCGGGACTTCGGCCACAGCCGGCTGCAGGTCAATCTGTTCGAGCGCTGCGGCCAGCGCCGCATCGAGCTCATCCGGGTTGAACGGCTTGCCGAGAAAGGCGCTCATGCCCGCCGCTGCGTATTGCGCGCGGTCTTCGCTCATCACATTGGCGGTGACGGCGATGATCCAGGGTTGCGTGCCCGCCGTGTTTTGACGGATGCGGCGGGTCGCTTCCACACCATCCATTTCCGGCATCTGCACGTCCATCAGGATCACGTCGTAGGGCTGACGTTTGACCGCCTGCACCGCCTCGATGCCATTGCCGGCGTAGTCAGCGCGGTAGCCCAGCTTGCCCAGCATCAGCGTGACCAGGCGCAGGTTGACGGCGTTGTCTTCGGCCACCAGCAGGCGCAGGCGCGCACGGCGGCTGCGCTCGGCATCGGGCAGGGCGGTGCGCAAGCGTTTTTCGGCAGCGCGGGTGTGGCCGGTCAGGGCGGCGGTCAGGCCCTCGAACAGCAGCGATTGCCGCAGCGGCTTGGTGATGCGCGCGGCAAACAATTTTTCGCCGCCGGCCGGCTCATTGGCCACATCGGATGATGAAAACAGGATCAGCGGCAGGCGCGCATGCGCGGCCAGCTTGCGGGTGGCGTGGGCCAGGTCGATGCCGTCCATGCCGGGCATGTGATAGTCGTAAATCGCGGCATCGAAGGTCTTGCCCGATTGCAGAATCTCGAGCGCGGCCGGGCCGGAAGAGGCGGTCTCGCAGGTGAGGCCCCAGCGCTGCACCACCACGCCCAGAATATTGAGCGCA
>JANOYK010000696.1:0-3295 GCA_031428855.1 Burkholderiales bacterium
GATCTCGGGCGAGCATGTTGGCGCGCTTGCCATGAGTGAGCCGGGTGCTGGTTCAGATGTTGTCGGCATGCGCACGCGCGCCGATTTCAAGGGTGATCGCTGGGTGCTTAACGGCAACAAAATGTGGATCACCAATGGCCCTGATGCCGACACACTGGTGGTCTACGCCAAGAGCGATGTCGCGGCCGGCGCGCGCGGCATTACGGCGTTTTTGATCGAGAAAGGCATGAAGGGTTTTTCCACCGCGCAAAAACTCGACAAGCTCGGCATGCGCGGCTCCAACACCTGCGAGCTGGTGTTTCAGGACTGCGAAGTGCCGGCCGAAAATGTATTGGGCGGTGTCGAAGGCGATGCGATGGCCGGTGTCGGGCGCGGCGTCAATGTGCTGATGAGCGGCCTCGACTACGAGCGTGCGGTGCTCTCCGGCGGGCCGCTCGGCATCATGACCGCCTGCCTCGATGTCACCGTGCCGTATCTGCACGAGCGCAAGCAGTTCGGTCAGCCGATTGGCGAGTTTCAGTTGATGCAGGGCAAACTGGCCGACATGTATTCGACCTGGAGCGCGTGCCGCGCCTATGCCTATGCGGTGGGCGAAGCGCTTGACCGCGGCACCCTGCAAGGCACGGCAGCGCGCAAGGATTGCGCGGGCGTCATCCTCTACACCGCCGAGAAAGCGACCTGGATGGCAGGCGAAGCGATTCAGGCGCTCGGCGGTGTCGGCTACACCTACGACTACCCCGCTGGGCGGCTGTGGCGCGATGCCAAGCTGTATGAGATTGGCGCGGGCACGAGCGAGATACGCCGCATGCTGATCGGGCGTGAGTTGTTTGCGGAAACCAAATGACTACATGTTTTCATCCGGTCAACTGAACAAACTGGAAAGAGCAGGCAACATGGCCGAACTCATCAACACCTACCGCGGCACCGTGATGCAATGGCATTGCGACCAGATGGGCCACATGAATGTGATGTGGTACGTCGGCAAATTTGACGAAGCCACCTGGAACCTGTTCGCGATGATGGGCGCATCTGCAAACTACCTGCGCACCGAGGGCAAGGCGATGGCGGCGGTGGAACAGCGCATCCAGTACCGGCGTGAGTTGCTCGCGGGCGACACCGTGGTGATCGGCTCTGGTGTGCTCGACATCAAATCCAAGGTCATCACCTTCTTTCACGAAATGCGTCACGCCATCAGCGGCGAAATCGCTGCGACCTGCCGTCTTACCGGCGTGCATATGGACGCGAAGACGCGCAAATCCGATCCATTTCCGCCCGCCATTCAGGAGGCAGGGCGTGGTTTCATGCGCACCTACGATTTCGGCTATCGCGACTGATGCAGCACAGTTGCCACCATTCTTGGCTGGAAACAATGGCATAATTAATGGCATAAATCCGCCCGCGTCAAACCGCTGACTTCCCCATGACCCAACTCTCCCGTATCCCCAAGAATTTTCACTTGCCCCTGCCACCCGCGTTGTATGCCGGGCTGCGCGATGCCTCTGTGCGTCTCGGCGCACCCGCCACTGAACTGGCGCGTGAGGCGATTGACGCCTGGCTGAAAGAAGAAAAGCGCCGGCATGTGCGCGCAGAAGTCGCGGCCTTTGCCGAAACCCATGCCGGCACCGCGCTCGATTTGGATCTGGCCTGGGAGGCGGCTGGGCTTGAATCTGCCGCCAAGCTGCCGCCGTGGCCCAACGTTCCGGCAGACGCGATGTTGACCTCCTCCGGCCGGCGCAGTGTGCCCGTTGGCAAGCCGAAGCAGACCCCGAAACGCGCAGCGCCCGCCCGTAAGCGTGTGCTCGCGTGATTGGGCGCGGTGAGGTCTACTGGGCGCGCTTTGATCCGCGTTCAGGTGCTGAGCAGCGCGGCGTGCGTCCAGCAGTAATTGTTTCGAGCGATGGATTCAATTTGAATCCACGCTGGAATTCTCTGGTCGCGGTGCCTTGTACGACTTCGCTTGGACAGGCCGCACGTGCTGCCACGGTAATCCCGTTACCCAAGGGTTTCGCGGGCCTCAATGACGATGGCTTCGCCGTCTGTCATCAGATCACAACGCTGGACCGCTCCAAATTTGGCAAGCGCATTGGTGCACTTGACGCCAACACTATCGCCGCCATTGAAGAAGGTATTCGCGCAGCATTGGACATGGGCTGATGCCAAGATCAGCCAGCCGTGTGATCAATCACATCCGATGACTTCCCTCGCCCACCTCTTCGAAGCCAACCGCGACTGGGTCGCGCGCGTGACGCGTGACGACCCCGGTTTTTTCGACAAACTCGCGCATCAGCAAAATCCCGAGTACCTCTGGATCGGCTGCTCTGATTCGCGTGTGCCGGCCAACCAGATCACCGGTCTCGCGCCGGGCGAAGTGTTCGTCCACCGCAACATTGCCAACGTGGTGGTGCATACCGATCTCAACGCGCTGTCGGTGATCCAGTTCGCGGTTGATCATCTGGAGGTCAAACACATCATGGTGGTGGGCCACTACGGCTGCTCGGGGGTGCATGCGGCCTTGTCGCGCAGCAAGGTCGGGCTGGCCGACAACTGGCTGCGTCACGTGCAGGATGTATACGACAAACACGGCACCTACCTCGGTGCGCTGGCGGGCAATGCGCGCCGCCACGATGCGCTGTGCGAGCTCAATGTGGTCGAGCAGGTGCGCAATGTGTGCCAGACCACCACCGTGCAGGAGGCCTGGGCGCGCGGGCAAATTCTCAGTGTGCATGGCTGGATCTACGGCGTGCGCGACGGCTTGCTGCGCGATCTCCATGTGTCTATTGCGGCAGCCGACGAACTCGATGCCGCCATCACCGCAGGCGTCGCGCGCCTGCACGCGCAGGAAGGCGCAGCATGATTACTCTCGGCGAAACCGCTGTCAAATCGGTCACCCTCGACGAAGCCGCGATCCGCGCTTTTGCGGCCTCCTGCGGCGATTTCAACCCGCTGCATCACGACGCCGAATACGCCAAGGGCACACGCTTTGGCGGGCTGATCGCGTGCGGGCCGCATTACCTCTCGCTGTTGATGGGCCTGATGGCGACGCACTACACCGCACACGGCCCGCAGGTTGGTATTGATTTCTCCGCCCAGTTCAAAAAGCCGGTGCGCCCCGGCGATACAATCGAGTTGAAATGGGTCGTCACTGCGCTGGAGCCGAAACAAAAAGGCGACATCATCACCCTCGACGGCACCACCGGTCAAATCATGGCGGGCGAGGTGCGCACTATCGAGCCCGAGCTGGTCGGCGATTTCGCCGTTTTGATGGCCTGGGCCGATGGGCACCGCCGGATGAAAG
>JANOYK010000697.1:0-3242 GCA_031428855.1 Burkholderiales bacterium
TTCAGGGAACAGGTGGGTGGACATCGGCAGGGCCGCCGCATCGGCGATGGCGGCGGCGCGCAGCCAGCCTGATACGCCGCCGATGCGTTCGAGATCGGGCATCACATAGTCGCTCGCTTGCGCGGCGACGGCGCGCGCCATGTCGCGCGGGCCCCAGTAGTTTTCGCCGATCTGCACTGGTGTGTTGAGTGCGGCGGCAACGCGCGCATTGCCCGCGTGGTCATCTGCGCGCACCGGTTCTTCGATCCAGGTCAGGCCCAGTTCGTCGAGCGCATGGCCGCGCCGGATCGCCTCGGTGGGGTCGAGTGCCTGGTTGTAGTCGCTCATGATCTGCACGTTTGCCGGGATCGCGGCACGCACTGCCTTGACGGCGGCAATGTCTTGGGCGAGAGTGGTGTAACCGAGGCGCAGTTTGATGGCGCTGAAACCGCCTTGCAGCAACTCGACCGCCTCGCGCGCCACCTTGTCCGGCCCCATCAAGCCGAGGCCGCAACTGTTGTAGGCCCGGATCGGCCGCAGCGTGCCGCCGAGCAGGCGCGCCAGCGGCAAGCCGGCTTCAATCGCGGCCGCGTCCCACAGCGCCATGTCGATGCCGGAGATGGCCAGGCTCACCAGACCGGTGGTACCGAGCAGGGTGAAGCGCTGGTTGAGCAGTTGCTCGATGTCGAATGGCACGGCGGGCTGGCCTGCGATCAGTGACGCCATGCCGTCGAGCATTGCCACTTGCGCCTTGAGCGCGAGCGGGGTGACGCAAAACAGGTAGCTGCGCCCCACGGCACCGGTTGAGGTGGCAAGGTCAATCAACACCAGCGGCAGTTGCGTGATGGCGCCGGTTGAGGTTTGCAAGGGACGTGTCATCGGCACGAAGACGGCGCGCGAACGCAGCGATGCAATGGTGGAAGGTGCGGCGGCAGAAGGCATAAGCAGTTCCTCAGAAAAACGGGTGCGCGAATCGAGCCGGGACTATAGCCCAGCGCATTGCATCGCGTGCGGCGGCGCAGGCGGCTTGGCCAGCAGCAGGCAGGGCAACAACCGTACACTTCCGATTTCATCCACCGAGGACGCACCATGCAACCGGCCATGCAACCGGCCATGCAAAAGCTCATCCGCCTGATCGCTGCACCGCTTCTCATCCCAACATGATTCCCTCCTCCATCACCATTCCGGTTGCACCGGGCACCATCGCACCGCTCGACGTCATCTCGCGCTTTGCGCCGCACGGCTATGCATTGAGCGGGCTGCTGGAGACACGCGCGCAGCAACTGCCGGACAAGGACCTGATCGTCTTCGAAGGCGCATCGATTCGCTATGTCGAAGTGTTGCGCGAAACACTGGCCACCGCGCGCGCACTCGCCGCGCGCGGCGTGCGCAAGGGCGATCGTGTCGGCGTGATCTCGCCCAATCATCCCTCCATGGTGTACACGTTTTTGGCGCTGGCACGGCTCGGCGCGATCATGGTGCCGGTCAACCCAGGCTATGGCGTGGCCGAGGTGCGCTATGTGTTCACACACGCAGGCGTGTGCGGCGTGATTGCTGCGCCCGAAGCGTTGGCCGTCGCGCAAGAAGCCTGCGCAGACATCGCGCCTGCGCCCTGGTTCGCACTTAACCATGCGGACAAGCATGGCGCAGTTGAAATGCGTGGTGCCGCAGTGTTGACGCAAGCAGTGCCGGCATCGCAAGACACCACGCACAATCCGCCCACAGTCCCCGCCGCCACCGGCAGCGCCGCCGATACCTGCATCCTGATCTACACCTCAGGCACCACCGGCTTTCCCAAAGGCGTGATGCACGCGCAGAAAAACGTGGTGATGGCGGGTGAAGGCTTCGTGCAGCGCATGTTCATTCAGCCGGATGAGCGCATCCTGTGCGTGCTGCCGATGTTTCACATCAACGCGATTTTCTATTCACTGTCTGGTTCGCTGGTGGCGGGCGCGACGCTAATTCTGGAGCCGCGCTTTTCGGCCTCCACCTTCTGGCAGGTAGCGCACGCCACGCGCGCCACCGAAGTCAACACCATCGCTGCCGCCGCCGGCATCCTGATGCGCCGCCCGCGCGAAGAATACGTGCCCGGCCATTGCCTGCGCAAGATGTATGGCGCGCCGTTTGACGATGAGACCTACCGCGTCTTCAACCATGAATTCAATATGCCGCACGTGATCGAGGGCTTCGGCATGTCGGAGATTCCCGGCGCGCTCAACAACCCGTTCGATGGCGAGCGCCGCATCGGTTCAATGGGCAAGCCGAGCCGCCACCCCGACCCCGCCATCAAGCTGACCGAAGTCAAGATCACCGATGACGATGGCAACACCGTGCCAGCCGGTGTGACCGGCGAACTCAATATCAAAACGCCGATTCTGATGCAGGGTTATTACCACGATGAAGCGCAGACCCGCGCCGCATTCCGCGACGGCTGGTTCCTCACCGGCGATCTGGCCTGGCATGACGCCGGCGGCTACTACTGGTTCGTCGCACGCAAGCAAGACATCATCCGCAAGCGCGGCGAAAACATTTCCGGTGCCGAGCTCGACCGCGTAATCGGCAATCACCCGTCCGTGCTCGAAGCAGCGGCGCTGCCGGTGCCGTCCGATTTGGGTGAGGACGATATTTTGATTGCCGTGATGTTGCGCGAGGGCAAACAAGCCAGCGCGCAAGACATCGCCGATTGGTGCCGCGCCCACCTCACGCCGATCAAGGTGCCGCGCTACATCGTGTTCGTTGACAGTCTGCCACACACGCCGACGCACCGGGTGGAAAAATTCAAGATGCGCAAGGACGCGACCCTGCTGGCGCGGGCAGTGGATTTGGGAAGATGACCCCACGAAACCAGTTATCGTCGGCTGCGCCGCCCCGCCCGCAATTCAATTTGACTGAGTTTCGTACGTCGTTTAGTATCCGGATACTGAATATCCAGACAGTGAGAGCGTGATGGCAAAAAAGCTGTTGGCAAGAAACAAGAACATCCGGCTGGTGGCCTCTGAGCCGGCTCCCAAGGCGTACCTCGCCCCTCTGACCTCAATCGACCTGTTTTGTGGCGCGGGGGGCATTACGCAGGGTTTTTCGCAGGCTGGCTATCAGTGTCTGTATGCCAACGATTTGATGCCAGAGGCGATTGAGACGTTTCGCCACAATCATCCGGGCACGCGCGCCGACTGCACGCCGATAGAGGAAGTCGATGCGGCTGCGCTCAGAAAATCTCTCCAGCTTGAGAAGGGCGTGCTCGATGTGCTGGTCGGCGGCCCGCC
>JANOYK010000698.1:0-2575 GCA_031428855.1 Burkholderiales bacterium
GGGCGGCGTGCTGTGCCGCTGCACTGGTTATCGCAAGATCATTGAGGCGGTGTTGTCGCTGGCGCAGGGTGAGGCGGGTACGGCGCTTGGATCGCACGCCGCCGCGCACGCCGTCACGCTAGCGGGGCTCCAGGCATCCGCGGACGCTGACCAGGCAGGGGTATCACCCGGCGCGGTGCCGGCCGGCCGCGCCGTGGGTGCGCGCATGGTGCGGCTCGACGGCCCAGCCAAACTCACCGGCGCAGAAAAATTCGGCGCTGATGGTGTGCCGCCGGGTGCCCTCACGCTGCGCATCATCCGTGCGCCGCACGCGCGCGCCGTCTTTACGCTGGGTGACCTCGACGCGTTCCGCCGCCAATATCCACAGGTCGAAGGCATCATCACCGCCGCCGATGTGCCGGAAAATTCGTTCGCGGTGTTTGCCACACCGAAAGATCAACCGGTACTGGCCGATGGACGGGTGCGTTTTCGCGGCGAAGCCGTGCTTGGGTTGATCGGTGCCGAGGAGGCGATCCGCGCGATTCCCGAATCTGCCGTGCCGGTGACGTGGGTGCCCGAGGCCGCGCAGGAAACCAGCGAGGCCGCGCTCGCCGCCGCCGGAGCAGACAGCAACACCGCGCTGCACGGTTTTGCGCCGGACAACGTGTTGTGCCGTGGCCGCGTGGTGAAAGGGGATGTAAAAAAGGCGCTCAGACAAGCCGCGTTCAAGGCCGGGGGAACATTCCGCACCGGCCACGTCGAACACGCCTATATCGAACCCGAAGCCGGTTACGCTGAAGTGTTCGAGCAAGCCGGCCAACAGCGCATCCGCATCTTCGCCTGCACCCAGACGCCCTACCTGGACAAGGAAGAAGTCGCGCGCGTGCTTAAACTGCCGCCCGATGCAGTTCACATCGTGCCCTCGGCCATCGGCGGCGGCTTTGGCGGCAAGCTCGATGTCTCGATCCAGCCGCTGCTTGCGGTGGCGGCGTGGAAGATGCAGCGTCCGGTGCGCATCGTCTACACCCGGCCCGAGTCGATGGTCTCGACCACCAAGCGCCATCCGTCAGACATGCAGGTGACGTTGGGTTGTGACGCAGAGGGCAATTTAACGGTGGTTGATTTTCACGGCGACTTCAACACCGGTGCCTATGCCTCGTGGGGTTCCACCGTTGCCAACCGCGTGCCGGTGCATGCAAGCGGCCCCTACAAGGTGGCCAACGTGCAGGCCCTCACGCGCGCGATCTACACCAACAACGCCATCGCCGGCGCGTTTCGCGGCTTCGGCGTGCCGCAAGCGTGCATCGCCACTGAGGCCTTGATGGATGACCTCGCCGAGCAATGCGGCATGGACCGCTTCGAGTTCCGCATCAGGAACGCGATTCGCGCCGGTGATATGACAGCGACCGGGCAGCAGCTCGACGCCAGCGTCGGTATGACCGCATGCCTCGAAGCGCTCAGAGGCGCATGGCACAACGCTGTGCGCGATGCAGCGGCCAGGAATGGCTCCAGGAGCGCGTCTGCAAGGCATGGCTCGTCGAAAACCGGCATCGCGCCCGGCCGCTTGCGCTATGGCGCGGGCATCGCCTGCATGTGGTACGGCATCGGCAACACCGTCATCGCCAACCCCTCGACGATGACGATTGGCCTGCGCAACACCGGCCGCTTGATGCTCTACAACGGCGCGCAGGAAATCGGCCAGGGCAGCTACACCGTCATGCCGCAGATCGCTGCCGATGCGCTCGGTGTGCCGGTGGGGTTGATCGATCAGGTGCATGGCGATACGGACCTGACCGAAGACGCCGGTAAATCGTCGGCTTCGCGCCAGACCTTTGTATCGGGCAATGCCGCCAAGTTTGCGAGTGAGGATTTGAAGCGGCAACTGTGTGAGTTGCTTGGCGTCTCGCACGGTGCCGTGATTGCGCTCGAAGGCGTGACGTTGATTGGACGCGAGGGCGGCAGCAACAATGCCGGGGGCAACAAGGGCATTGCCGAAAGCAATGAAGCCAGCGGCAGCGGCAACGCCGGCGGCAGCTGCGTGGAAAAACGTCTCGACCTTTGCACGTTGACGGCAGACGCGCGTGGCGACATCGCATTGGGCCGCGGCAGCTTCAACCCGCCCACCATTGCGCTCGACGCCGACGGCCAGGGCGTGCCCTACGCCACCTACGGCTTCGCCGCCCAAATCGCCGAAGTCGAAGTTGACATGGAACTGGGCACCGTCAAAGTGCTGCACGTCCACGCCGCGCACGACGTCGGCCGCGCGGTCAACCCGACCCAAGTTGAAGGCCAGATCCACGGCGGCATTGCGCAAGGTATCGGCATGGCCTTGATGGAGGAATACATCAGTGGCCGCACCGACAATCTGCATGACTATCTGATTCCCACCATTGGCGACGTGCCGCCCATCACCACGTATCTGATCGAAGACCCGGAACCGCTTGCACCGTATGGTGCCAAGGGCGTCGGCGAGCCGGCGTTGATTGCCACCGCGCCAGCCATATTTGGCGCGATCCGGCATGCGGCGGGAGTGCAGGTGACGGAAGCGCCGTGTACGCCGGCGCGGTTGCGCAAGTTGTTGAGAGTGCAGTTGGCA